>NZ_JBJEFJ010000178.1:0-29958 GCF_051873915.1 Pradoshia sp. | reverse complement strand
ATCAAAAGCGAAGGTGACCGATTAGGTGCCGGAGGCTTAAAAAAGTAGCTTAGAAGAGGCAAAAAAAGCGGGGATTCCGGCATACAGCCAGTCCCCGCTTTTTCACTTTTTATTTCACGATATGAATCGGATGCCCGATGGCGACCTCCGCTGTTTCCATAATCATTTCTCCGAGAGTTGGATGTGCATGAATCGTTAAAGCTAGATCCTCTGCAGTGAGAGAAGATTCAATTGCAACGGTGAGCTCTCCAATCAAATCAGAGGCGCTTGGCCCGATGATTTGCGCGCCGATGATGACGCCGCTCTCTTTATCAGTTACTAATTGAACAAATCCATCTGTCTCATTTAAGGCAATGGCTCTGCCATTTGCCGCAAATGGGAACTTCGTTTCAGCTGCCTTTATTCCAGCTTCCTTCGCTGTTGCCCCCGTATGGCCGACAACGGCGATTTCTGGTTCTGAGAACACAACTGCCGGTATGCAGGCGTGATCAATGACAGATGGCTGGCCAGCAATTGCCTCTGCCGCTACCTTTGCTTCATAAGAGGCTTTGTGAGCAAGCTGCGGACCGGCAATAATATCGCCAATGGCATAAAGATTACTCTCATTTGTACGGCATTGGGAATCTACCTCGACAAATCCTCTTTCTGTTAAGCGGACACCGGTATTTTCTAAGCCAAGCTTGTCTGTATTCGGCTTGCGCCCAACTGACACAAGAACATAATCAGCCACCGCTGTTTTTTCTTCCCCTTTTTCCTCATAGATGACCTCGACATGACCATCCTTTTCCTCTGCCGATTTCACGAATACGCCTGTTGTGACGGTTGCTCCTTTTTTCTTAAGGCCTCGTTTAACGATTGAGGTCATCTTCGCATCCATTCCGCCAAGAATATCCTTTCCGCCTTCAAGGATGGTTACCTTCGTTCCAAAATTCGCATACACGCCGGCTAGTTCAATGCCAATGACACCCCCGCCAACGACAACCATGCTTTCTGGAATCTCTTTAAGATTCAATGCGCCTGTTGAATCCAGGATTCTTGGACCGAACTTCATGGTTGGCAGCTCAACCGGGCGGGAGCCTGTTGCGATAATGGCATCCTTGAACTGGATTACTTGCTCTCCTTCTGTTGACTCAACCTTAATCGTATGGGCATCCTGAAAAGCCGCTGTTCCTTTAACGACTTCTACCTTATTGCCCTTCAGCAATGTTCCGACACCTGATGTCAGCCGGTTGACGACCCCTTCCTTATATGCCTGTACCTTGGAGAAATCTACATCAATCTGCGGAACATTCAGGCCGAAAACATCAAAATGCTTTGCCTCATGATAATGATGAGCTGCCGTAATCAAGGCTTTTGATGGGATACAGCCAACATTCAGGCACACACCGCCTATATACTCTTTCTCGATTATAATGACTTTTTGTCCTAATTGAGATGCACGGATTGCCGCAACATATCCTCCGGGTCCAGCACCAATCACCACTGTATCTGTTTGCTTTGTTTCCATGTCCAACCCCTCCAGTATGAAAAGTTTCCTGCGGATGACAGCGTTTACAATAATGTCAGCAGAAAAGAAGAATAATTCTCCTATACTATTACTGTATAAATATAACTGAACAATATCAATTTTTCGAAACTAATGTAAGCAATTATTTCCACACTAGAGCTAGTTTACAAGATAGGGCTCTACATTCCGGTCACAGGCATCCTTGCACTGAAAAAGGGTCAAAGGTCTGCCAATTTGACCATAGCTGCAAGAGGAAGTAAGAACATCAATTTGTTCAAGAAAGGTTAAATATTTTCTAATTGAAATCCTTGAGATTCCGACCGCTTCAACGAGATCCTCTGTCGTGAACTCATCGCCATTTTTGCTGTTGATAAAATTCCAGATTTCCTTCAAGGTATTCTTGGCCAAGCCTTTTGGCAGGATGACATCTCCGGTCATCCCTCTTTTCTCGAGGAGCAAGTGATCCAGTTCCTCCTGGCTCAGCTCATTCTCCTCTTTCATCACCCTTGATTGCTCCTTATATTTGAGCATAGCCTGCTTAAAGCGGTCGAAGCGGAAGGGCTTGATGATATAGTCGAATGCTCCGTTCTGAATGGCCTTATGGATGCTCTCAATATCCGTTGCCGCTGTAATCAAGATGACGTCAATATCGAGTTGCTGCTGTCTAATAGCGGTAAGAAGAGCCAAGCCATTTTGCTCAGGCATGAAAATATCCAATAAAATCAAATCAGGCAGATCGGTCTTCAGAAATTGAAGGGCCTCCTGAACGGAAGATACAGCGCCCATTACATGGTAGCCTGGTATATCTCTTAGGTAGTTCTTGTTAATCTCCGAAACCATTGGATCATCTTCAACAATCAGAACTTCTATCATCTATAATCGTTCCCTTCAGCTTTCTTGAAGTGGCAGGAAAACCGTGAAAGTTGTACCCGCTCCAGCCTTTGTTTTCAGTTCAATCATCCCATTTAATTTCTCAACCGATTGCTTAGTCAAATACAGCCCATAGCCCCGGCCAGTTCCCTTCGTTGAATAGCCCTTTTCAAATATCGCCGTCACCAATTCTTCCGGTATGCCGTTGCCGCTGTCGCCGACTTCCATCACCAATTCTCCATCAAGCACACCGATTGAAAAGATTACCACATTTTCTTTAGCACCCTCCAAAGCATCAAATGCATTCTCAATCAAGTTTCCGGCAATGCGGATGAGGTCATGGATGTATTCCTCCTCGATGTATCCCGGCATATAACTGTCCTCATTGATGATGAGCTGGATGCCGAGCTCCCTTGCCTTGCTGAGCTTCCCTAGTAAAAAGCCTGCAAAGATGGCATTCTTAATTCGCTTGACGATAAATCCTTTCTCTGTTTCATAATCATCCACCAGGTTCTCAATATAGCGACTCATCTCATCATATTTTTTCAAATGGACAAGGCCTAGGATGACATGGAATTTATTCATAAATTCATGAGACTGTGCCCGCAATGATTCCGTGTACAGCTTAATTCCTGTTAATTGGTCTGCCATCTCCTGCAGCTCTGTCTTATCTTTAAAGACAGATAATCCGCCTATTACTCTGCCTTTATGCATGATGGGGACATTGTTCGCAAGGACGGTCCGATGATCAAAGGCTTGCTCCACGTTTTCTTCAGGCTGTCCGTTTCTCATTGCTCGAGCCAGACTTGGCATACAATCCTCCACCGATTGGCCTAAGATCTCTTCTTTCTGTTTAAATCCCATAAGCCTCAATGCCTCTCGGCTGATAACGGTTATCTTCCCATCATCATTGACACCGATGATTCCCTCCTTCGCAGCTTCAATCATCGCATTGCGTTCTTGCAAAATCTTCGCAATCTCCACAGGCTCAAGACCATAGAGCTTTCTTTTCATATAGCGGCTTAAATAATAGGCTCCTATTGCACCAAGACATAATTGAAGGATGGCTCCAATATACACATAGCGTCTGCTGTTATAGGCAAGGGACTCCACCGTGTCCAGCGAAACACCGACGACAACGACACCGATTTGTTCTCCTCCGTCATAAACAGGAGTAAATACTCGCATTCCCATTCCGAGCGGTCCTTCCTCAACGGAGAAGTATTCCTTTCCTTCCAAGGATTTCTCCGCATCTTTCCGATTAAAGAAGGTTTGCCCCACTTCTTCATCAAGTGGATGCGATTTGCGAATCAAGTCCATATCCATAATAACGACGAAACCGACATCAGATAATGTACGAATTTCATTCGCGTATTCCTGGATATCAACTTCCGTCTCCTCCTGTAAAGATTGAATCACCGTGTTGGAATGGGCGGTCACTCTGGCTATCGCTTGAATCTTTTCAGAAAGATGCTTCTCTTCATTCTTGGTCACATAATAGCTGATAAATAGAGCTGTTGCCAAAGCAGAAAGGAGAACAACCATAAAGACGAGAATCATAACAAGTGTTTGCAGCTTTACTGTTCTTGGTTCTCTTCGACATAATTTCATCTTTAAACAGCCCTTTTTTTAGCTTATTTCGACACTTTTTGACACTATTCTATACATTAAGTATAAATGCTCCAGGCATTTTCTCCTAGTAAATGAGCCTTTTGTCGATTTTTCTTAACATTTTCCAAAAAAACGCATAAAAAAGCACTGCCAGCAAGAATAACATCCTTACTAGCAGCGCAGAATACCGTTCTATTCTATTATCCTTCTAAAAGAAGCTTCTCAGGGTCCTCGAGCAATTCCTTCACCTTAACGAGGAAGCCAACTGCCTCCCGCCCATCAACGATTCGATGGTCATAGGAAAGGGCAATATACATCATCGGCCTGATTTCTATACGCTCTTGATCGACTGCTACCGGGCGGTATTGAATGGAATGCATCCCAAGAATCCCAACCTGCGGTGCATTTAAGATTGGAGTGGATAGAAGCGATCCAAATGTCCCGCCATTTGTAATCGTAAACGTGCCTCCCTGAAGATCGGCAAGACCAAGCTTGGCATTGCGCGCCTTCACGGCAAGATCCATAATCTCCTTCTCAATCTCGGCGAAGTTCATTCTGTCCGCATTCTTCACAACAGGCACGACCAGCCCCTCTTGTGCTGAGACCGCAATCCCAATATCATAATGCTTCTTGATCAGAAGCTCATCTCCTTGTACCTCTGCATTTAACAGCGGGTACTTCTTCAATCCGCCAATGACGGCCTTTGTGAAAAAGGACATAAACCCTAACTTAACATCATGCTCCTGCTGGAATGCATCCTTCCTTTTCTTCCTTACCTTCATGACAGCACTCATATCGACTTCATTAAAGGTCGTCAAGATGGCAGCTGTATGCTGGACATCTACAAGGCGTTTGGCAATAGTCTGGCGTCTGCGGGACATCTTTACAATTTCTACAGGCTTATCGCTGCTGACTTGGATTGGCTGCTTAGGTACAGGATTTCCCTTCGGCTTCCCAGATGTTCTCTCAACATCCTGCTTATTGACTCGTCCAATCGGATCCACTGCTTCTACCTTGCTGAGGTCGATACCCTTTTCACGTGCGAGCTTTCGTGCTGCAGGGGTAGCCAAAACTGCCTCCTGTTTATGCACTGCTGGCGGTGCCGCCTCCTCCTTTACTGGTGAGGCTTGTTCTTTAAGGACTGGAGCGACCTCTTTGCCTTCTGCAATCACTGCGACTGTTTCACCGACTTGTACGGTATCTCCAGCATCCTTCATGATGCTTTCTAATACACCGCTATGCTCAGCAATAATTTCCACATTCACTTTGTCCGTTTCCAACTCAAGCAGGTAATCACCTTTTTCTACTGCATCCCCTGGTTGTTTCAACCATTCACTGATCGTACCTTCTGTAATGGATTCTGCTAATTCTGGAACTTTTACCTCAGCCATCTTATGAATCAATCCTTCCTTATCAAGTCTTATCCGGTTTATTTAACCGCAAAGCCCTCTTTCGTTTTTGTGAATACTTCATGAATGATCCGCTCCTGCTCTTTCTTGTGGACAAGCGGATCTCCCTCTGCAGGACTAGCCATTCCCGGTCTTCCAATATAGGAAATGGATAGATGGGATGGGATGATTTCCGTCAGTTTAGGCTCCATATAACGGAATGCTCCCATATTCTTTGGCTCCTCCTGTACCCAAATGACCTCTTTTAGGTTCTTGTAGCGATTCACAATCCTCTTGATTTCTTCTTTAGGGAATGGATATAACTCTTCCACCCGGATGATATCCAGCCACTCGGGTTCCATCTGCCTGCTCACATTTTCGCCCAGCTCAACTGCGAGACGTCCTGAACAGAATACAATGCGCTCAACCTTTTCGGCTGCTGCCCCGAGACCAGGCTGTTCAATGATCGGCTGGAATTCTCCATTTGTGAACTCCTCTATATAGCAGGCTGCTGCCTGATTACGCAATAAGCTCTTAGGCGTCATAAGAATGAGCGGTCTCGCCTCATCCCTCTCGAGCATTGCAGCCTGTCTTCTTAGAAGATGGAAGTATTGTGCGGCTGATGAGAGATTGGCTACAGTCATATTGTTTTCCGCACATAGCTGCAGGAATCTTTCTATTCTCGCACTGGAATGCTCTGGTCCCTGCCCTTCAAAACCATGCGGCAGCAGAACAACAAGACCAGACGTTTGCCCCCACTTCGCTTTCCCGGAGGAGATAAATTGGTCGAATAGCACTTGGGCACCATTAGCGAAATCACCAAACTGTGCTTCCCACAATACGAGTGTCTCTTTTGAGAACACGCTATATCCATACTCAAAACCGAGCACCGCTTCTTCCGATAACACACTATTATGGATGGCGAAGGAGGCATTGGCTGATTCCATCTCATGCAGCGGGTTATATTTCACACCCGTACGCTCATCCGACAGAACGAGATTGCGGTGCGAGAATGTTCCGCGCTCTGTGTCCTCACCCGTAATCCTGATAGGAGTTCCATCCTTCAAGATAGAAGCAAAGGCCAGCGCTTCCGCATGTCCCCAATCAACCTTCCCTTGGTTCCCAAAGACCTCTCTTCTTCGTTCAAGAATCTTATGCACCTTCTTGAATGCCTCGAACTCTTCCGGCCAATCGAGCAACTCAGTATTGAGCTTTGATAAAGTCGGATGATCCACTGTTGTATCCGTTTTCACATTAGCAGCTGGAACACCATTCATCATTTCCTCAATGGAAGGGATTGCTTCCTGTTCCTTCGAAATACGGCCATGGGCTTCCTTCAGCTTGGCAGCTGCCAGCTCTTCTATCTTGGCAGTCTCTGAATCTGTAAGAGCTTTTGCGGCGGCTGCCTGCTGTCGATACACTGCCGTAATAGTTGGATGATTTCTTACCTTCTTATACATCACTGGGTTCGTTGCCATCGGTTCATCCATCTCATTATGGCCGAGGCGGCGGTATCCAATAAGGTCGATTACAATATCACGGTTAAATGCCTGACGGTACTGAAAAGCCAAATCCATGACAGCCAGGCATGCCTCAGGATCATCCGCATTCACATGAATGATCGGAACATCAAAGCCTTTTGCCAAATCACTTGAATATTCAGTTGAGCGTGATTCATGTGTTTCAGCTGTAAAGCCAATATTGTTATTAGCAATGATGTGGATTGTACCACCCGTATGATAAGCGGCTGTTCTTGAGAAATTCAGCGTTTCGGCTACACATCCCTGACCAGGGAAGGCCGCATCCCCATGCACTAATACACATAATGCTTTGTTAAAATCTTGGCCTGGATTTCCCTTGCTCGTCCGAACTTCCTGCGCCGCCCGTGCATATCCTTCAACAACAGAGTTAGCAATCTCAAGATGGCTCGGATTATTGCCCATCGTTACGGTTATCTTCTTCCCGTCATAGACTTTTTCCGCGGTTGCTCCCATATGATATTTCACATCGCCTGTTGTACTTAATTCTGGCTTATTGCCTGGATAAGCAGAATGCTGGAATTGAGAAAGAATCGCTTCATATGGCTTATCCATCACATGGGCCAGTACATTCAGCCGGCCGCGGTGAGCCATCGCAATCGCTACATTATCAAATCCTGCCTCTGCCGAAATCTTCACCAGCTCCTCAACAGCCGGTACCAATGTTTCGAGTCCTTCAACCGAGAAGCGCTTTTGTCCAACATAGGTTCTATGGATAAATTGTTCGAACCCTTCTGCTGCCATAAGCTGTTCCATCAAATTCTTCTTATCAATCTTTTGGATGGCGCGGTCCACATATCCTTGTTCAATTTGATCAGCAAACCATTTTCGTTCTTCGTCAACTAGATGCTCAATCTCATAGCCAATCTTATTCATATACAGCTCTTTGAGCCGGTTGATGGCCGCTAATCCATCTGTATAAGATCCTTGCAGCATAGGTGAAATAAATTCAGCTGGGATCTCTCTTATTTGCTCCTCTGTGAGATTGTATGATTGTGGATTCCCAATCCCGATTGGTTTTCTTCTTTCTATTGGATTGATATCCGCTTCAAGGTGCCCCCTCTTTCGAATATTCCCTGCCAGCTCCATTACAGCAATCAGCTTTCGCATCCTCTGCATCCATTCATTTGGAGAAAGCCCTGGTTGATTCATTTCTGCTTCTGCCTCATGTGGGGCTCCCCATTGATCAAACAAATGTTGAAAGCTTTCATCCACTGAGCTTTTATCTGTTAGATACTGTTCATATTGCTCCAATAAATACCCGAAGTTCGGACCGTGGAATGCATTCCACGGCTTGTTCGTACTTGATTGCATAGGTGTTTCTCCTCCCCAAATTGTTTCTCTATGAACAATCCCTTTGATAACGCTTACAACAGACCTACCCATTGCCAATACGTCATACTAAACAGGACAATCAGAAGGTAACCGATTAATGTAATTGGGATTCCTGATTTCAATAAATCCTTAGAACTGAACGCTCCTGTTCCATAAGCAAGCATGTTCTGCGGTGCACTTACTGGCAAGAGGAATCCGAAGCTGATGACGAACTGCTGAATCAGCACAAGTCCAGGGCCATTGAAATCGGTTGTTCCCATACCAGCCACGAGTGCAATAACAATTGGAATAAACGCGGATGATAAGCTTGTGGCACTTGCAAACCCTAAGTGAATCAAGATGTTGAAAAGGGACAGAACCATCACGATTCCAATGATTGGCATATCAGTTAAACCCATTGCTTCTAACGTATTCGTGGATAACCATTCAGCCCCTTTTGTGCTTAGAAGGACCGAACCCATGGAGACACCAACTGCGAACACAATCAATGTGCCCCAAGGTATTTTTCTTTCAACCTCTTTCCACGTATAAACCCCAATTCCAGGAAGAAGCATGATGGCTACCGCGATAAAGGTAACACTTGTTGAATCAAACGGATGGAGCATTCCCTCTGTCGCCCAGGCGAACAATAATAATAAAGAAATGACAATCAATTTGAGTTCTTTTTTCGACATTTTACCTAGGTCCTTAAGCTGGGATTTAATTAAAGCTTTACTGTCCTTTAAGTCATCCATTTCAGGCTTGATCAGCCGTGTCATGACAAAGTAGAGAACAACAGACATGAGGATTGACCATGGAGCTGCGTAGATAAACCATTTCCCCCATGTAATATCAAAGCCAAAGGCCTCTCCCATGAATCCTAAGGCCACCATGTTTTGTGCGGCTGCTGTCTTGATTCCAACATTCCAGATGGAAATGGACTGTACGGCCGTAATCATCAGCAAGGCTGATAGCTTACTATTTTTCGCCATCGACAAGGCTGCCACAATTCCTAACAGAATCGGCACCAATGTTCCAGCACGAGCTGTGGAACTTGGGACGAAGAAGGCAAGCACGATACTGACGGCAATTGTCCCAATGACAAGACTGCTCGCCTTCGTCCCAACCTTTGACATGATGAATAAGGCAATTCGTTTATGAAGTCCTGTAATCTCCATCGCGACTGCGAGGAAGGAGGCACCGGCAACTAGACCAACAGCTGTGTTGCTGAAGCCTCCTAATGCGAGCTGCAGGGCTCCTTTGGTCGTATAGGTAGCAGAAGGGTCCTCCACTGTCGGAGCTAGACCGATGAAGATGGTAATAAGTCCAATAATGGCGGCTGCACTGACTGGATAGGTAACGGCTTCTGTAATCCAAAGAATAACTGCGAAAGCTAGAATGGCTAATGCTCTTTGTCCTGCCACCGGAAGACCTTCCGGAGTAGGTAAAAGAATAATGATAAGAAAGACCACAATTGCTGCAATAATCGAGATTATTTTTTTCTTTTGCATGTTCTAATCCCTCCCTTTCATATCTTTATCTTAGTATAAAAATCAGCAATGTAAGCGCTTTACTAAATTACTTATCACTTACATTACTTACAAAATTGAGATAGCCTCCCACTATCCGCCAGGACATATCTCTTGATTTTCAAAGAGGAGATAGATTATAAATTGTGAAGGACATTAGGCCTATAATAAGAAAAAATCAGTGATTCCAAGAATAGAAAGGAAGAATCATTCAAAAAGGCCGACAAGTTTTGCAGGAAAGTGTTAGTTGATATCATAGAATATTAAATTAGCCTATATTACTTTTCACTCTGCATGGCTGTGAGGCAACTTCAGCCGTTAGAGTAAAGGTAGATAAATGCATTGAAATTACCTCTTATGTTAAAATCAGGATATTAGCAGCATATCCTTTTGAAATATGACGATGGGAGAGTTTTATACACAAAGGGGGGACAAAAGATGAACAGTCCAGTAGGCAGGAAAATACGAACGGAGAAAGTCGTAAGGGCATTGGGTATACCCGTCAATAAGAATTTACCGCCATTACATAGAGATGAAGAACACGAGATTAGGACGATTGAAGCCATTATCGACCGGGCTATTGCCAATACGATCGTTTCCGCCAAAGGCAGCGGGGCGCCTGATGAAGTTGTGGATGAATTAATTGACCGTTTCTATAAAGAGGGGCTCTTCACTCCTTATGAGTTGGAATTTCTCGAAAATGAGGATCCTGACCAGGATGAACTAAATGCCTACTCATGGAGAATTGAATGCAATTCGGCTCTTTTATGGGCTGTCAGCTTAGTCCGCGATTTGCCATTTCCAAATGACTTATCAGATGTACAGACACTCTACGATCTCATGCTCCAATCTGAGCGAGAAGACCTGCTCAAGCAAGCACATTTACGGAATCATAATGAATTAATGGATGAATTGGACTTATATTATCGCCTTCATTGGGCACTAGTAGAAACACGTCTTCATAACCAAGAGCTTGCCGTCAGCATTAATCCGGGAGTTGTGTATGAACGAAGATATGGCCTGACCTGGCTATTGAACCTCGATGGAGAGGAATGGGAAGAGATTTCCATGGATACGTAAAGAAAGAAGAGGCATCGCTGAGTGAGCGATGCCTCTTCTTTCTTTATGAATGTCCTTGTCCAGTAACTTGATTCTTCTCTTTTGGTTTCAGGCTGAGCACCTTCATCCGAAAACCGCTTTCTGGGTACGTTGGAATCCTTGCCATGCTGTAGGTAAGATCCTGCTCGCAAACCTCGTAATCGAGCTCTTTAGCGAATAATTCCATGAAGACCATCATCACCTTCACGGTTGCCCATTCTCCCGCACAGCGATGCCCTTTATCATAGTCCCCGCCGCCTTGGGGGATAAAATCAAATGGACTCTTCCTCCAATTCCTAAACCTTTCCGGATTGAACTCATCTGGTTTCTCCCAAAGATCCGGATGATGATTTGTGCCATATAAATCAAGGAGTACTAAGGTTCCTTTCTTGAAAGCATAGCCCTCCCAGAGAAAATCATTCCGCACCCTTGCACCGAGCATAGGAGCAAAAGGATAATAACGTCTTACTTCCTGAACGACCATCTTGCTGTACATCCCGTCATCCTCCTTCATCCTCTTTCTCACAAGGGGGTGTTCATGCAAGGCTAATGCACCAAATACGACGAAATAAGCAATAGCGACCATCGGGCGGATAATATTGATGACCTCAACCGCCGCTGTCTTTGGCTTCATTTGCTCCCCGTTCAATTCCGTATGGTGAGCCATGATGTACAGAGCCGTATTTTCTGATGGATGAAGAGTCCCATCCCGGACTTGGCCAATCAATTCAGCAATCCAATCCTCTGCCTGCTTTCGCGCTTTTCTTCCTCTTTGATAGCGTGAACCGACTCCACCGATGGAATCAACTAAATCAAACAGCTGCTGAGCCCGGTTCTTAACTTCATCCTCATAGAGGGGAACACCGGCCCATTCGCAGGCAATCCGGCAAAGTGTGCGCTTCGCCTCTTCCATCAAGACAATCTCCTGCTCCTTTGTCCAGCCTCTTGCAGCAGCTCGCCATTCTCTTCTTGAAATCTCCTCAAGCCGCCCAAGATTCTCATGGGTCATGACAGACATGAACATCGCCTTTCGATGCTTATGTTCCTCATCATCAAGCACCTGCACGCCATGCTCACCAAACAGCGCCTTTTGAATCCGCTTTGGAACGGCCGGCTTTCGAATGAAACGTTCTTCATCATAAAACGCCCGTGCCGCTTCTTCTCCGCTGATACAAATTACCTTCTGACCAAGCAATCTAGTCTGAAAAACATTCACGTTCTCCCGTATCGTCCGGTTAGGAAGATAATCATACCCTTCTGCAAGCAGGGTTAATGTTTGATCAATCGTTCTTTCCTTTGGCATTTTCCTAGCTTTGATCATCCATACCATCTCCATTCTATCCGTACCAATTATTTACGATTAGCATACCCATACAAAGGCGTACTAAACATAAGGTTAGAATGGTCCCATCACAAAAAAAGCAGCTCATTAAGAGCCGCTCACACTCATTCCGTCATTACGATGGAGCTTCTTCATTTCGTCTGCGACAAATTGGACATTCGGGCCAACAATGACTTGAATGCTTTCCGCGCCAGTGACGTGAACACCAGGAACACCTGTCGCCTTAATTTTCTGCTGGTCGACTACATCCACACTCTTCACCTCAAGCCGGAGCCTTGTCGCACAGTTATCAATCGATGTCACATTTTCAGAGCCTCCAAGCGCTGCGTAAATCTTCTCTGCCTGAGCGGTGTATTTCGAGTCTATAGAGGAACGATCCCGAGAGACAGTCGCCGTTTCCTCTAATTCCTCTCCCCGTCCAGGCGTTTTTAAGTCAAATTTCACAATGATGAAACGGAAGAGGAAATAATAGATGACCGCGAACACAAGACCCTGGACTAGCAGCATGTATGGCTGGTTGGCAAGCGTAAGATTATAGCTTAGGATGAAATCTATCAACCCGGCACTGAAGCCGAACCCAGCTGTCCATTGAAAGGCTGCGGCAATCGCCAGAGATAAGCCAGTCAACACAGCATGAACTAAATAGAGCATAGGTGCGAGAAACATAAAGGCAAACTCAATCGGCTCCGTCACCCCTGTCAGGATGGCTGCGAAACCGGCCGCAAGCATGAGTGAGCCGACCTGCTTCCTATGTTTCGTTTTCGCTGTATGATACATGGCCAGGCCAGCTGCTGGCAGACCAAACATCATAATGGGGAAGAAGCCTGCCTGGTACATACCCGTAACCCCTTTTTCCCCATTTCCAGTCCAAAAATTCGAGATATCGTTTATCCCTGCCACATCAAACCAGAAAACCGCGTTTAAGGCATGATGCAGCCCAGTTGGAATCAATAAACGGTTAAAGAAGCCGTAAAGTCCTGCTCCAATCGCGCCAAGCCCGCTGATCCATTCCCCGAATTGTACTAACAAGGAATAGACAGGCGGCCAGACAAGCAAGAGGACAAGAGAGAGAACTAGCATCGCCAGGGAGGTCATGATAGGGACAAGACGCTTCCCGCTAAAGAACGCAAGCGCATCCGGCAGCCTAACATGACTGAATCTGTTATACATTGAGGCAGCTACAAGCCCGCATATAATCCCGACAAAGGCATTCCCAATCTTGATAAAGGATGGATCAACATTCTCTGGATCTATCCCTTGCAGCATGGCAACAGAATCACTGCCAAGTAAAGTTGTCACAACTAGATAGGCCACTAAACCGCTGAGTGCTGCTGACCCATCCCGATCCTTTGACATGCCAAGGGCAACTCCTAGAGCAAACAGCATGGCAATATTATCAATAATGGACTTCCCAGCCATAATTAGAAAAGCTGCGACAGCGTTGCCTGTTCCCCAGCCATCATGATCAATCCAATACCCTATGCCAAGCAGAACTGCCGCGGCAGGCAGCACTGCAACCGGAAGCATCAACGAGCTGCCGAGCCTTTGAAAAAACTTTCGCATCATTACTCCCCCTATTTCTTAATTTGAATGAACAAGCTTGCTCAATTCCCGTTGAACAAACATTATGATTAAATAAATAAGCTCAATAAATGCTGATAAAAGCAGGGTGACTTGGCTGCGACCGGTCCTTTCATGAAGCAAATGACCTATTATCGACAGCTGTTTGTCTTCACGGGATTGAACAAATGACTCTCTATCCATCACCTCCTTTAAGAGTTTCTTTTCCCCTTCACTGTAATGCTATGCGATTATGGACACTTCATTCTTCCGACCTATGAATAAGCCTATGAACAAAAAAAGACAAGGCATGCCAAAATTCTGCCTTGTCTTAGGTGGAAATCCCTGTTAGCGTGATTCCTCTTGTATCGTTTCCTGTCTTATTGGATTCCTCTTAGCTGAGCGGCGGCAAAAACGTTCATAAAATGCCTTTGCTTCCTCCTTGGATACATCCATTAATATGGTTAACTGAAAGGGCTTCGCCCGATTATAAAACTGTATGGTTGCTGCACCGAACTTTCTCTGCAGCCAGGAATGAGAGACTTCAATCTGCTGCAGATTCCTCCATTTGGTGTGTATGGTCCTCGTGTATATTCCGCCTTCCCGTACTTGGATATACTCCTCTTCCTTCAAATAGCTCGTAAATTGATAGTCGAGCAAACGGAAGATTATCTCTGCCAGCAGAACAACAGCTGCTGCCAATAACCATTCCCTCTTCACAAATGCCAAAATAATGATGGCACCTAAAGTAAAATAGTATGGCCTGATTAGCTTTAGCCATAGGACCTTCTTTGGAAGCCGATGCATATCCTCCACGATATGGTAGTCAGGCAGCAGCTGATTTGTTAATTGATAAGCTTTTTTCTTCTCCATAAATGGGTACAGCGAATTGATTTCCATCTCTGTTCCGATGGTTTCCTGGCCGGCACTGACAAGCGTTATTTCCGCCATACCAAAAACCCGTTTCAGCAAGGATTGCTGGATTTTGATCGCCTGCACCCTAGACTTTTGAATCGAATACGTATTAGTCGTAAGTACGCCTCTTGAAATATAAATTCGGTCGTCATCTGCCGAGATGACAAAATTACCGTACCTAAACAAGGTTTGTAAATATCCGACCGTAAACGCCGCAAGCAGCATAACCAGCCCTAACGGAATCCAAATCCACATATTCCGCTCGAAATAAAGCAATACCTGCTTGGATGTTTCCTCGATATTCAGCCATTCATCCAGTTGGAAGTAGACTGTCATCAAAATGGGAAACAAGGCAAGAAAGCTAAATGAAGTAAAGGCAGCCTTAATCGTATCCTTTTGGGTCGATTCAAAGAATACGATTCGCTCCTTCTCCACCTTAACCTCGTCTGGTAACACTTCATCATTCTTAAGCAATACCCCAAGAATTCGCGTTTCTTCTGCTAAAGAAATGGCCGGGAATGATATATTCGCATCCTTATCGCTTGTGCCGGTTTCGAGCTTCAGGGAGGTAATCCCGAGCAGCTGATGGACGAAATTCGCCTTTGAATGATGGTCCTGAATTCGCTTAAAAGGAATATTCCGCTGATTCTTTACGAACACTCCATCCCGAAATACAATCGCCTCATTCGTTATCTCATAGGTCTCAATCGACCATTTCAAGATACTGTAGAGGATGTATCCGATGAACAATCCAATCAATGCGTATCTTCCCCAAATGATCAGCTTCGACGTTGAACCAATATTGATAACGAACAGAATAATAATCAAAAAGAACATATCTTTAATAAAGGAGGCAATATTAAAAAGAATAACGGCTGGATGATACCTTCTCTTCTCGTTCATCAAGCCTCCTCAACCCCATTCTCCCCATCAAGCTTCACCTTTGCAAAGGTCGCAATCTGCTCCCTTAAAGCATAAGCCTCATCATGATGGATAGCCGGAATCGTATGATCTGAGGTCGTTGTGCCAATTTCGACATTATAAAGTCCATATTTCCGCAAAAAAGGGCCTTGATTGGTTGACACATACTCAACCTTTTCCATTGGAATGACAATATGCTTCACGGTGAAACGCCCATATTTCAGCTGGGCAAACTGTTCATCTATTTCATACCGCCATGTTTTCTGGAGGTATATAGGCTTAATCCCGACAGACCAAACCGCCAATGCCAGAAGCAAAACAGTAATGATTGTCAGAATCGTGAAAATCCATGTCTTCCAATCATAATAATTCGCTGCAAAAAGAAATACTCCTGCTATACACAAGGCAATCCCATAGCCTAATAAATTGCTTAATCGCCACACCCGCACACTATCTGCCGATATTTGCTTCGTTGGCTCTTTTATCTTTAAATACATACTCCTCCCCCTAACCAATCCTGCTTACATGAATATTCTCTCATAAGGAGCCATGACATAGAATAGATTTTGTCAATTTTTAAAATAGTTGGCTGACTTTTCTTATTTCCCGAGAAATAAGTCGAAAAGCCTTACAAATGCTTTTCCAAAACAGGAAAGATTCATCTATTTACAGCCTAAAATATGTCCCGAATAATTAAAGTGATGAGGAAAGTCGCCATTTATTTCAAGGAGGGATTATAGATGAGTACAACTACCAAGAAATCAACAAATTGCACCGAGAAAGCATGTACCGAAAAATGCACATGTGATTGCAAGAATTTTCTGATTGGTGGATTAGTCGGCGGTATGATTGGCGCAGCTGCCGCACTCCTTTTGGCACCAAAGAGCGGGAAAGAACTACGCAGTGACCTTGCAGCTACAGACGGCGGTAAATACATATGTCATAAAGCCGATGAGCTGAAGCAAAGTGCTGTTCATAAAGGGGAAGAATTCACTGAACACTGCAAGGCGAAAAAAGCGGATATAGCAGAAAAACTCTCTAAACAATCCTCTTCCATCCGTGAGACCATCAGCACTCTTAAGCTGAAGCTGACTGAGGCCAAACTGCACGCACAGGCAGAAGCCCTCGAGGAGCTTGAGGAAGAGCTTGAAGAAGAACTGGAGGAAATCCAGGAAAAAGAAAAGGAAGACAAGGAATAATGAGTGAGGGCAGGAGAATTCTCCCGCCCTCTTCCTATGTCCAAAATAAAAACAGCAGGCTCCAGCCTGCTGTCTGCTTCTTATTGTTCTACTGTTCTTGTAGGAACAAATGATTCTTTATATGTTTCTTCCCATAAATCAATACGGCTTTGAACATGAATTTCATCGCGCATGCTTGTATGTGGTTTTTCAATTTTCTTCGTAATTCTTTCACGCCAGAAATCCTTAAATCCTGGTTGAATCATCATAGAATGTGCAATATTAAGACCATCTTTATCTTCACTGAAGACAACTAAAACCTGGCAATCTTTATAGGAATGTGTATCTTTTGTTAATGATTCATCCAGCATTTCAACTGTTACGACCTTGTTAAGGCGTTCTTGTTCAGCCGGATCTGGGTGATGAAGCGTATTCGGGCAAATGTGCGCTACCTTTCCGTCTTCTCCTATTACTACACGAACATAACCTAATGTTTCTTCCTTGTTTAACATTACAGATCCCTGCTTTCTTGATGGTTGTATACCTATTATATTTTTCGTGTATAAGCATTATCAATCCATAAAAAATGGCAATTAAACCATACTCCTTAACGAAAAAAGGAGAAAATTGATACTAGAGCGAAGAGTAATAGGGTAAAGAGGATTTAAGCAAGGAAACGAGCAATTTGGAGGGGATACTATTGTCAGGAAAACTGGAACTGCTAGTTGATGAAAACGCCATTCTAGGGGAGGGACCGACTTGGGATGAAAAATCCCAATCCCTATACTGGCTGGACATTATGGGAAAGCAGCTACATATATTCGAATATGCCAAAGGATCAAACCGAACGATTGAGCTGGAGCAAATGCCCGGCACCATCGTTCCGAGAAAATCAGGCGGCGCAGTCATCGCCCTGCAGAATGGCTTTTACTTCATGAACCTCGAGACCGGTCAATTAGAACCAATCACAGACCCTGAAAGCCATCTGCCGCACAATCGCTTCAATGACGGCAAATGCGACCCAAAAGGGCGCTTTTGGGCGGGCACTATCCATTTAGAGGGAAAAGAACACACTTGTGCACTATACTGCCTTGATACAAATCTCGAGGTGGATAGAAAAATCAGCGAGGTCACTAATTCCAACGGGCTCGCCTGGTCACCCGATGAATCAACCTTTTACTTTATTGACACCCCAACCTTAAAGGTTGTCGCCTACGACTATGATGCTAAAACAGGCAGCATCACAAACCCACGTAATATCATTGCCTTTCCGGAGGATGAAGGATTCCCGGATGGAATGACCATTGACGAGGAGGGCATGCTCTGGATAGCCCATTACAGCGGGTCTAAGGTATCTCGCTGGGACCCAAACAACGGGCAGCAGCTAACCACTATTTCCGTACCAGCCAAGCATGTCACCTCATGCACATTCGGCGGTCCGGACTTAGATGAACTTTATATCACAACAGCCAAACAGGATGATACCGACATGAACGAATTCCCCCATGCAGGCGGACTATTCCGTATTAAGCCAGGGGTAAAAGGAATGCCAGCTGTTCCGTTTAATGGGTAAGCCGGCGGTGACAAGGAACAGGAGCTGTCTGCTCCTGTTTTTTTATTTTCCAGCGGGACGAAGGGGAGGGATAGGCGCGGCTCCTCCCATATCTATCCCACTCTTTCACCACCCCTCCCGATAACCATAAAAGCCAGATTTTATGTAGCACAATAAAGAATGATATTAGTCCATCATGAAAAAAAGAGACCGTTATCCGGTCCCCCTGTGCTGTTTAATAAATAATTTTTTTGATGCCAAAATGGCTGATATTCTCGATTAACTCGGCTATCTCCCGCGGCGTTTCCTTGAAATCGTTTATCATCCATTCATTCAGGATACCAATCGTACCGGCTGTTATGAAGGTGCATAGGTAGTCAATCTTATTCTTGGGGATATCCTTGCCGGAGCGTTTCCACTCCTCCATGCATTTATTATGGGCAATCTCCAGTATATCCCGCAGGAAGTCCTTGCCGCTCCGTTCATTGAACAGCATGCGGCTCAGCTCTTTATTCCTTAGGATGACCTCCAGTATTTCCTCTGTAAACCCTGATATGGTGTAGTCATTCCGTGCGAGATGGAGGCCGTTCTTTAATTCTAGGACTAGCTGCTTTTCCAGCTGATCCAGCAGATCATAGACATCCTCATAATAGCGATAGAAGGTTGCTCGATTTATTTCACATTCCGTACAAAGCTCCGTCACGGTAATTTTGTTGATCGGCTTTTTCTCCAGCAGCCTGATAAGAGATTCTCTGATGAGTTTCTTTGTTGTTCGAATCCGATAATCTTCCATGTTTCCTCCTTTTATTAAACACTTCTATCTTAATTGTTGCACAACTAACATTTTCATTTGGATTGATGATTGATAGATATCGTTATCCAACCTTATAATAGGCTCATATTTTATAAAACACAATGTTTAATATCTTACGGAGGGTATCATGAGAAATATATCAATCATAACGGATAGCAGTTCTGACTTACCCGTCGATTTTATAAATAGAGAAGAGATTAAGGTTATATCACAAAACTATTCTTTTGATGATGGGGTAGAATACGGGGAAGAGCACCCTATGCCTATGGCGGAATTCTATGAGCGTATGAGGAGAGGCGAAGCAGCCAAAACAAGCGCCTCTTCACCTGATGCAGCCATGCAAATCATACAGAAGGAATTGAGTAAAGGGAATGACGTGATTTGCATTACCTTATCAAGTGAATTGAGCTGCACCTATAATAATATACGTTTAGCCAGCCTCGAAGTCTGTGAGGCGTATCCAGACCAGAAAATCGCCGTCATTGATTCCTTATCTGCATCTGTCGGAGAAGGTCTGCTAATTTATCAAGCCTGCGCTATGAGAAAAAACGGCAAATCATTCTCAGACATTGTCATGTATTTGGAAAAATATCGGCAGACATACCAGATGGAATTCTATGTGAATGAATTAAAATACCTTGTTAGAGGCGGTCGCTTAAGTGCAGCCGCTGGGGCCATCGGAGGTATTATGGGAATCAAGCCGATTCTCCGCCTGACCGATGAGGGGACCATTGAAGTTGCTTGCAAGGCACGTAAAGCATCAGGGGCCTACACAGAGCTGAAGAAAAGATTCCTTGAATGCAAGGTAGATCCAAGAATGATTACAATTGTCCACTCAGATAATTTGGAGCAGGCGATTGCCTTAAAAAATGAGCTTCAGCTTGAGGAAAAGTTTGACCAAGTCCTTATTACCGAATTAGGGCCGACTATCGGAAGTCACACAGGTCCGAAATGCTTAGGAATCGCTTACCAAAAACAGCACTAATAAATAAAGCTAGAGCCGCTCCATTGCAGCTCTAGCTTTTTAGCTTCAGACCTTTTTCTTCGCCCTTTTCGGCAACTCAGGAGCTTCTCGGAAGGTATCGACGATATGCATAATCGCTAAGTACGGATGCTTCCAAATCATCTTCGGCCCGCTCTTACGCATCACACCCTTGACCTGTTTCTTCATATCGGGCTTATAGCAATGGATTTTGCAATTCTGACAGGCAGGTTTCTTCTCCTGGAAGGGACATTTGCTCAGACGGAATAAAGCATACTCCTTCAATTCCGCACAGCTTTCACATAGCTCCTCCTGTTTATGTTCAGACTTACAATACATCTCAATCATATGGACGATTGTTTCTCTTTCTCTCTGCATTCTTTCCACACGACATCAACCTCCATTACTATCATAAAATATCTAATAAATGTGAACATCCGCTAAATGTAACCAGCAAGGGAAATCACAATCCAGGCTCAAATGCAGAGACTGTACAGAACAACTGAGGTACCGAGCAAAGATTAAAAGGATAAGCCTTTTTTACATAGGCTGACATAGCTCTGTGATTAGACTTATCTAATCAAGAGGTCTGCAATTGTGGCCATGCAAGCGGCACAATGGCTTAACACGAAGCTAAAATCATAATTTGTCCAGAGATGCCCAGATAACTGGGCATTTTTTATGATGACTAAGAATCTCGTTCTTTTCTCCTAAAAAAGGTTCCCTTTTATGCCGAATAAGATTACTATATTAATATGGAAATTATTGGTTTGGTTATTTGTCAGGAAGATCGTA
Organism: Pradoshia sp.; assembly: GCF_051873915.1. Lineage (NCBI taxonomy): Bacteria > Bacillati > Bacillota > Bacilli > Caryophanales > Bacillaceae > Pradoshia > Pradoshia sp. The sequence goes on along the minus strand of NZ_JBJEFJ010000178.1, from coordinate 9,044 downwards.
AGGAGATTAGAAATGAAACGAAATAATAGTCAGTACGATTATGGTTTATTAGGAATTATCATCTTATTCATGGTCATTAGCTGCATAAGCATCTATAGCGCGCAAACCTCTTTGCCTTACTCTTCAAACTTCGCCCTGCGGCAATTCATTTGGTATATTATCGCCTTCTCACTAACTGCTGTCATCTATTACTTCGATACGGAGCAGATCAAGAGATTATCCTTCCCTGCTTATGTGTTCGGTATTTTATTATTGGTGATTCTCTTTCTTTCCCCTTCAACCATTGCACCTGAGATAAAAGGAATTAAGGCCTGGTTTTCAACACCGCTCGGGTCTTTGCAGCCCTCTGAATTTATGAAGGTCTTCTTGATTATGTTTCTAGCAAAGCTTTCGGTCGACCATAACCGGAAGTTTATTCGTAGAACCCTTTATACTGATTCCTTACTTATCGGCAAAATCGTGCTTGCGACAATGATTCCGCTTGTCCTTATACTCTTACAGCCAGATGCGGGTACTGGGATGGTTATTTTGACCATTATGATTGGCATCATCTTTTGCTCAGGGGTAAGCTGGAAAATCCTCAGTCTCCTAACTGGTTTGGCTGTACTGTCCCTTGGCATCTTAACGTATATCTATCTATATCAACCGGATTTATTATTGGTCTTTCTTGACCAATACCAAGTAAACCGAATTCATTCCTGGCTGAATCCCTTCATGTACAGCAGCAATATAGGCTATCAGCTCACTCAGTCCATTTTTGCAATCGGTTCTGGCATGACAGAAGGAAAGGGATTTCTAAACGGGGTTGTCGATGTCCCTGAAGCCCATTCAGACTTTATTTTCACTACAATTGGCGAGGAATATGGCTTTATTGGAGCAAGTATTGTCGTTGTGCTCTATTTTCTTCTTTTAATGCAAGTCAAGACCATCACCATGAAGAATAAGAATGAGTACGAAGCCCTGATTGGCGTTGGGGTTATTGCGATGTTCACATTCCATATATTCGAGAATATCGGCATGGTGATTGGGCTTGTTCCCATTACGGGCATTCCGCTGCCTTTGCTAAGCTACGGCGGCAGTTCGCTGCTCTCAAGCCTATTTGCATTAACCATCATCCTGAATATCTCAGCAAAATCAAAGTCTTACATGTTTCATAAAGGATAAAAGCTCCTCATCGACTTCATGCACAATCGACATTATGCAAGATTAGGTTAATAGAGCCATGCCCGGCTTCTTACGAACGATACCTGGAGATTTGGCGAGCGGAATCATGTGAAATGAGCGAATCAAGAATGATTTTTTTCAGCCTTCCAAAAAGCATCCTATCAGAGCAAGAAGCTCAAATTTTTGAACAATTTTGTTAAACTAATAGTGACAATACATGTAAAAAAAGAGGTATGAGGATGAGCAGACCAACTGAAGTCACATATGATTATATTAAACAACGAATTATGGAGGGTGATTATAAGCCTTCACAGAAATTGAATGAGAGCGAATTATCTGAAGTGATTGGGGTCAGCAGAAACACGGTGAAGAAGGCATTGCTTAAGCTGGAACAGGAGAATCTCGTTTTGATTGAAACCAATAAGGGGGCAAGGATTAAATCCTTTTCCCTGGAGGAGATCATCAATTACCTGGAAATCCGCGAAACATTAGAAGGATTAATTGCTAAAACAGCCGCCCCTCATATGACAGAGGAGAGATTGCTGCTGCTCGATGAAACCTTCGAGCAGATGAAAGGCCATTTGGAGAACAATCGATTCGATGAGTATTCCAAATGCAATCAAACCTTTCATGCCATCATTTACGAGGCATCCACTAATCAGCAGGCTGTCGAGATGGTTAATAAGATCAAAAATCAGCTTAAAAGGCTGCAAATCAAGACGATTCTTATTCCTGGCCGGACTCAGGACTCGCTTAAGGAGCACCAGAAAGTCCTTAATGCCATGAAGTCACATGACGGAAACTGGGCCGAGGATGCCATCAAGCATCACATCGCACAGGTGCGCAAAGCCCTGGCAGAAAACTATACTTTCTTAGTCTAAAGAATCTCAAGCAGGAGGAGAAACCAAAATGGTCATCCTCCTGTTTTTTGTTTTTCCAGGCAGGGTCAAAATGAAAGAAAAATTCCGGAATACCTGGTCTTTGACAGCTGGATTCTATTTTTTTGACTGTCATCACTTGATTAGGCATCATTTCAGGATGAAATAATCCTCACTTCTTGATTTATGGGCGAAATCCGCGCTTTCAAGGAACCTATTCCCCATGAAAATCAGCATACCCAAAGGCTTTCTTCATCCGCACGAGCACTTCGTTAGACATATTTTACCACCAGGTATAAACTAGAGCTAAATTGTTAAACAATATTGTCTAATTCAAGAAAAGAGATGAAGGTTCATGCGCTTTTACACCGTCATCCTTTTGTCCTTGTTGTTTCAAACGAGTATTAGAGGAGATACGGTTCTTGTTACGCTTTATGCAATGGATTTAGAGGCTACTTCCTTGTCCTTAGGGCTTGTCGTCGCTTCAACCGCTCTTTTTCCAATGTTCTTTGCCTCCTATGCTGGCAGGTTGTCGGACAGAACGGGCTATCGAATGCCGATTGCGATTGGGATGCTGGGAACGGGTGCGGCTCTTTTGATTCCCTTTCTATTCCACGGAAGCTTAATCGCCTTAATTGCGGCACAATTATTATTTGGACTGTTCCAGATATTCACGATTGTTTCGATACAAAATTTAGTCGGAGCTTATAGTACAGAGGATTCCCGTTCTAAGAGCTTCGCTGCTTATACACTGGCCATTTCAGTTGCCAATTTAATCGGTCCGTTATTAACCGGATTTGCTATAGACCATCTTGGCTATTCCGTGACTTTCTTGATTCTGGCGGCCTTCTCTGTTATTCCAGCGGTGTTCTTCCTAAAGCTCGCCATGCCGGTTCTTGCAGAGAAAAAGTCAGGTACGAGTACAGAGCAGAAGGGCGGATTTACCGAGCTGCTGATGAAACCAACCTTACGGAAAACATTCATTACAAGCGGCATTATTCTAACAGGAGTCGGCATATATGAGTTTTACTTCCCAATCTACGGGAAAACACTCGGCCTTTCTGCTTCCGTTATCGGAATCATTATTGGCTGTAATGCGACAGCCTTCATTGTGTCACGTCTCTTCATGCCATTTTTAACGGCCAAGATGAAGGAGGAGAGAGTGCTAGGCATTTGTCTAACCATATCAGCTGTTGCCTTCTTCCTCATCCCGCTCAATGGAGATCCATTCTATTTGATGGCCGTCTCCTTCCTTATGGGACTTGGCCTGGGATTATGTCAGCCGCTTTCCATGACAATGGCCTATAATCATTCTCCTATTGGAAGAACAGGCGAGGTGCTTGGCATCCGTCTAACGGTGAATAAGACTGTGCAATTCCTTGTACCGATTGTCTTCGGATCTGTCGGTTCCTTGCTCGGCTTTTTCCCAATCTTCTGGTCAAACGCCGTGCTTCTGGGCTTCAGCGGCGTGACCCTTTTCGAGCAAAAGCTGAATAAACAATCTGCCTAAAAAGAAAAGCCTCCCATCTAATCAGAAGGGGGAGGCTTTCTTTGTTTATTCAACTGATTTCAAGGCTTCAAGCATATCCACCTTTTTAAGCTTCACATGCATGATGACCATAACAATTAGAGAGAAAGCAATCGTCATGAGCCCTGAGATAACAAAATTGCTGATCCATAAATCTGGACTGAACATCGCATTATCAGGAGGCAATGTTTCATTGATATACGCATGAAGCAAGTAACCGCCCAAATAGCCAGCGAGAATCCCCATGATGGTCAGGGCGAAGATTTCCTTGAACACATATAAGGTGATTTCCACCGGATAGAAGCCAAGTACCTTAATCGTGCTCAACTCGCGAATGCGTTCAGAGACATTGATATTCGTCAGATTGTATATGACGACAATTGCAAGCATGGAGGCACAGACGATGATGACAAGTACGACATTATTTAATCCGTCCAATATTTCATTAATGGTTTTGCTCGATTGATTGGATTTGATAACGGCTGTTGTCGCCTCTTGCTTCATCACATCTGCTGCCACTCGGTCCACATTCTCTGCTGTAGCGTCCTTTACCTTGATTAAGCTGGCATTATTCACTGCTTTTTCACCAAGGACCTTCTCGTAGTACTCAACTGAGAGGAAGGCATAATGACCAACATATATCTCCATAATGCCGGAAACCTTAAAGGAATATTCCTGATCATCCTCATCACGGAGGGTGACCTTATCGCCAACCTCTGCTTCCATCACCTTCGCGAGTTTTTCACTCAGAATGATGCCATCTCCTTCAATGGACAGCTTTTTGCCTGATTCTCGGTTTTGGAGCGTCATATAGTCCTCCAGCATCTCATGATCATCAGAGACAAGCATCGTAATATCCTGCTCATTGTCATCGGCAGCCATGCCTGTCATCGCTTCATAATGAATCTCTCCATAGGAGCTGATTTGTTCCTCATCAGCCAAGGCTTTGTGATAATCATCAGCCCTCTTATTATCCTCGTCATACACAGAAAGGATATCATAGCGGATGAGGGTATTGAACTGCTTATCAGCAAGACCTGATAAGGAATTCTTGATGCCAAAGCCTGTGATAAGCAAGGCGGTGCATCCAGCCACACCAAAGATGGTCATAAGCATCCGCTTTTTGTAACGGAATAGATTCCTTGCCGTCACCTTATTATTAAAGCTCAACCGGCTCCATAGCGGCGTGATGCGCTCGAGCAGGATGCGCGTACCGCTTTTTGGCGGTTTTGGTGTCATCAAATACATTGGCGTATGGCCCATTTCCTTTCGCGCCGCCAAAAAGACCGTTACAGTCGTGCAGGCAATGGAGACAAAAAGCGCGATAACGGAGTACACGGGAAAGAAGTTCAGATCGACCGTTTGGAAGGTGTATTCAGCCGCATACGCATTGAAAATGACGGTCGGCAGGATGTAATGGGCAAGCGTGATTCCGACCGCTGCTCCTAGTATGCTTGCCAATGATCCGTACACGACATATTTGCTCAAAATGGTATTGTTCTCATACCCTAATGCTTTGAGTGTACCGATTTGCTGGCGTTCCTCACTCACCATTCTTGTCATCGTTGTCAATGACACTAAGGCCGCGATGCCAAAGAGAATGACCGGGAATACCTTTGCCAATGAATCAACTCGCTGGGAGTTTTCCCAATACTGTTTATAGGAAGGATTGTCGGTACGGTCACGTACATCATAGACCGGCAGTTCAAGGGCATTCAGCTCATCCTTCGCATCCGCCAATTTCATCTCCGCATTGGCAATCTCCTTTTCAGCCTCCGGCTTCGCCTCAAGGAATTTCGTCTCATTTTCCTCATATGTTTCAAACCCGGCTCCGATTTGCTCCTTGGCGTCTGCCAATTGTTTCGCACCATCTGCTTTCTGGGCATCCAATTGTCGGATTGCCTGCTGCAATTGGTCTGCCTTTTGTTCATATTCGGATTGGCCGAATTGCAGCTGAGCCTTGCTTTCCTCGAGCTGCTGCTCTTTTTCCGCTAAAAGAGCACCGCTACCCGCCAATTTCGAAGCGGCCTGCTCATACGTCTCTTGACCGGATGTAAGCTGCTGTTTTGCTTTCTCAAGCTCAGCTAATCCCTCTTCATAAGCAGCCATTTGGGTGGATAAAGCTTCTTCCTTCTCATTCAGCTCAGCCTGCCCTGCGGCAATCTTAGCTTGGGCGTCATCCAATTCGGCTATTTTGCTGTTTAACGTCCCCTGATTCGCATCAATTTCTCCTTGAGCAGCTGCCAGCTCACTCGCGCCTTGTTCAGACGCTTCCTGAAGCTTCATGAGATTGGCATCAAGTTCAGCCCCACCTGAGGCCAATTCCGCCCTTTTAGCTGCCAATGTTTTTTTCCCTTGCTCAGCCTCTAATAGCTTGGCTTTTAGCTCAGACAATTGCGCTTCAAGGGCTGTTGTGTTCTCCCCTGCCGCTTGTAACTTTTCAATTTGCGTGTTGAGGGCCGTGATTTGCTCATTTAGATACGTACTTGTTTCATCCAGCTTTTCTTGCTCTGCCTCCAAGGAAGCCGAATCCCTTAAGAGCTCCTCTTTCTTCGCCTTTAAGAGGGAAAGCTGATCTGCTGCTTCATCAAGCTCGACTGATTTAGAATCAAGCTGGGCCTGTGCGTCATTGATTTCAGCTTGAGCTCCAGCAGCTTCTTCTTTGCCCGCTGACACGGTTTTCTTTTTACTCACTATCTCTGCCTTTGCTTCCTGCAATGCAGCCTTCGCTTCTTCGATTTCAGCACTTGCTACCGCCAGCTTTTCTTCATTAGCCTGAATGGCGTCACTTGCCTGGTCAAGCTTGTTCTTGGAATCGGCCAATTGTTCTTTCTTCTCCGCATAGGTTTCCTCGGCATCCACAAGCTTGGCCGCTCCATTCTCTATCGCCCTTTCTGCGTCGATTAGTTGCTGTTTGGCTGCTGCGAGCTCCTGTTCCCCGCTCTCAATCTGTGACTGGGCAGAGCTGATCTTCTGCTGATAAAGAGCTTGATTATCGTTGTATTCTCCTTCAGCATTCATAAGTTCCCGCCTCGCATCGCTCAATTCCTGCTCTTTATCGACCAATTCCTGCTTAGCGTCATTAACTTTCGCTTGGGCCTGATCAATATCCTCTTGTCCATCCTCTTTGATGGCGGTAAGACGAAGTTCAGGCTGGTCCTCTAAGCTCGAGGTAATTTGTGCAGTGCTTTTCTTGATTAAACGTGTATAGGCATCCTCATAATAGGCATACTTACTCGCACCCTTCACATTAATGCGAGCCATCGTGTACACGTCTGAATCGAAATGATCTTCTGTCACCACACCATATGTATCCAGGCTTCCTGTCCCAACAGTTGAGCTCCCCAAATTTGTCTTGCTCACAAATTCACTTGATTCCACATACCCAACAACCGTGAAAGCAGACCGGTTCAGCATCGAACGAATGGCTTTTCCATCTTGATTGACCAATTCAATCTTAGAACCTAGATCATAGACAGATTTAAGACTCTTATCAAGGGCAATTTCCCCCGCTTTCTCTGGCAATTTTCCTGCCAATAAATTATATTTAGATAGTTTATCGGTCAATGAAAAGACCCGAATCGATTCATTCATGCGTTTTTCCATTGCATCATAAAAATAGCCATATTCAATCGTGTCAATGTTTTCATTCGCTTCAATAGCCTTTGCGTCCGTTTCGTCTAGTCCATAGGTTGAAACAATCGAAACGTCTGCTAATTGGTAGGTGTCGTATATCTTTTCCGCTGTTGAACGCATATCAGGCCCAGTCACCTTTAAGCCAACAAAGGCAAAGCAGCCTAGCGCAATCATAGCCGCAATGGATAGGAATCTTCCGAAGGTCTTCTTGATTGTTCGGAATGTCTCTCTGTGCAGCATATTATTCATCATCATCATTCACCTACCATTCAATCGAATCGATTGAAACAGGCTTGGGATTGACCGTAATCTTCCGTACTTTCGCATCATTGATATGAATGACACGATCAGCGATTGGTGCAATTGCCGCATTATGGGTGACAATAACAACCGTTGTTCCAGATTCTCGGCTCATGTTTTGCAGAACTTTCAGAATTGATTTGCCAGTATTATAGTCTAACGCACCAGTTGGTTCATCACATAGGAGAATCTTTGGATTTTTCGCAACGGCACGGGCAATCGCTACTCGCTGCTGCTCACCTCCAGAAAGCTGGGCAGGGAAGTTATCAAGTCTGTCTGCCAGCCCTACGTCCCGCAGCACCTTCCTCGCATCCAGCGCATCTCGGACAATGCTTGCTGCAAGCTCCACATTTTCAGTGGCCGTCAGGTTGGGCAACAAATTATAGAACTGAAACACAAATCCAACATCATTTCTGCGGTAGGCCGTTAATTGCCGGGTATTATACTTAGCAATATTGTTGCCATCAACCATGACATCCCCCTCATCATTCGTATCCATACCGCCTAATATATTGAGGACTGTCGATTTACCGGCTCCAGAGGCTCCAAGAATGATGGCAAGCTCGCCCTTTTCTATGGTAAAGTTTATTCCGTTATTGGCGACGATTGTGGTCTCCCCTGACTGATAGCGTTTATAGCTGTCAATCATCTCAATGTACGCCACATACATCCTCTCCTTTCCGTTAGCAAATTTATTAGGTATAGTAAAACTATAATACCTTTTTGAAGCCCAGTTCAATGTGCAGATTTTAAAAAGTGTCTATTTTAGAATAATAAAATAGAGGGGCTGTTTTTATAATAGGAAAGAGTGATTCACATTCATGGAAAATAAAAAACGGCGAACGATTACGCATATCGAGGAAAACCTTCTACAATTAATGGAGACGAAAAGCATCGATGAAATCAAGGTCACCGATATTACTCGCCTGGCTAACATAAGCCGTGGAACCTTCTACCTTTACTTCATCGACCGATATGATCTGCTTGAGAAAATAGAGAACAACATAATGGACTCTCTCATGGAAATCCTTGATACTTCTCAATCCATTATCACCCCTCCCTCCGAAACGGAAAACCCAGCGATTGATCGTACCATCTCCTATATTTATGAGCATGCTGACACGATTAAAATTCTGCTCAGTCCCAATGGCCATCCGAAGTTCTATATACGAATCAAATCCTTTATCCGAAAACTCATCAAGAAAGAACAAAAGAAACAAAAAGGAGCAGCTCGATACATTGAAGGTATTCCGCAAGACTATGCAGAGGAAATCCTTATCGGAAGCATTTTAAGCATCCTTGAACATTGGATTAAGAAGGAGGAAATGGAAACCCCTGAAGAGATTAGCCAGCTGATTATCCGTACGCGGTTCATCTCTCCATTCGATATGCTCGATCATTAAAGAAGGCTGTTATCGGAGTGATTATTGCTCTTGTTTAATAGTTCGTTGAGATTTGATCCACAGATTCTTGGTATTTAGGGCAGTAGTATACCAGACCATCGTACAGCAGTAGTGCCATAAGGGACGCAATTTATA
>NZ_JBJEFJ010000177.1:0-30086 GCF_051873915.1 Pradoshia sp. | reverse complement strand
CCCCCTTTGCATGGGCAAAGGCTGGGCACTCCTACTCCCCAGCTCCCCCTTACCAAAAACAAAAAACCGAACCCACAAAAGGGTTCGGTCTTCATCTCGCATTCTATTAAGCTTGCTGGAATTGCTCTTCCTCCGTGGATCCTTTGAGGGCCGTTGTGGAGGATGTGCCGCCAGTGATGACTTGGGCGACTTCGTCGAAGTAGCCTGTTCCGACTTCGCGTTGATGCCTGGTTGCTGTGTAGCCGTTTGCTTCGCTTGCGAATTCTGCTTGTTGAAGCTCGGAGTATGCAGCCATGCCGCGCTCTTTGTAGCCTCTTGCCAATTCGAACATACTGTGGTTGAGGGCATGGAAGCCGGCAAGGGTAACGAATTGGAATTTGTAGCCCATTTTTGCAATTTCTTTTTGGAAGTTTGCGATGGTTTCATCATCGAGCTTTTTCTTCCAGTTGAAGGATGGTGAGCAGTTATAGGCAAGCATTTTGCCAGGGAATTTTTCGTGAATTGCGTCTGCGAATTTCTTCGCATCTTCTAGGTTTGGTTCGGATGTTTCACACCAGATTAGATCAGCATATGGTGCGTAGGATAATCCCCGAGCGATTGCTTGGTCGATACCCGCTTTCGTACGGTAGAACCCTTCTGGCGTGCGATCTCCCGTAATAAATGGATGGTCAACTGGGTCGATGTCGCTTGTGATTAGGTCAGCTGCATCAGCATCTGTCCGGGCGATCAGGATGGTTGGTACGCCCATAACATCGGCCGCCAATCGTGCTGCGATCAGGTTACGTACAGCAGTTTGTGTTGGCAGCAATACTTTTCCGCCTAAGTGTCCGCATTTCTTTTCAGAAGAAAGCTGGTCTTCGAAATGGACGCCGGCAGCACCTGCTTCGATCATGCCTTTCATGAGCTCAAAGCAGTTCAATTGTCCGCCAAAGCCTGCTTCTGCATCCGCTACAATCGGCTGGAACCAGTCGATGTCTTCCTTACCCTCAGAATAGTGAATTTGATCTGCACGCTGAAGGGCTTGGTTAATGCGCTTGACAACAGCTGGTACACTGTTTGCTGGGTAAAGGCTTTGGTCAGGATACATATTGCCGGAAAGGTTGGCATCAGCTGCGACCTGCCAGCCGCTCAAATAAATGGCTTTCAAGCCCGCTTTTACTTGCTGGACAGCTTGGTTACCGGTAAGGGCGCCAAGGGCATTGATGTAATCCTCTGTGTTCAGGTAGTTCCATAGTTTTTCAGAGCCTCTTCTTGCTAATGTATGTTCAATTTGAACGGAGCCGCGAAGCTTGAGGACATCCTCAGCAGAGTATGGGCGTTCAATTCCTTGCCATCTTTCGTCTTTCCATTGGTCTTCGATTTGTTTCACTAATTCTTCTCTCATTCCTAATTCCTCCTATATGTTCATATCAGATTTATAGAATTTCGTATGCAGGTAACGTCAAGAAGTCATAAAACGTATCTTCTTTGATGAGTTTGTCGAAAAGCTCTGCCGCCTCATCAAATCGGCCGGAATTGAATCGTTCCTCGCCTAGCTCGGATTTGATTCGCTGTAATTCTTTTTCTTTAAAAGTTTCATACATGGCCATGTCTACTTTACGGCCATCATCAAGGACCCCTTTCGGATGGCGCACCCATTGCCATACCTGGGCTCTGGAGATTTCAGCGGTTGCAGCATCCTCCATCAGGTTATAGATTGGGGCAGCTCCTCGTCCATTAAGCCACGATTCGATATATTGAATACCGACATTGATGTTCGTACGGACACCCTGTTCGGTGATGGCGCCTTCTGGCACTTCAAGAAGGTCCTCAGCTTTGACGCTGACGTCTTCTCTTTTCTTATGGATTTGGTTTGGTGTCGGCATGAATTCGTCAAATACTTCCTTTGCCACCGGAACCAAGGCCGGATGGGCTACCCATGTGCCGTCATGGCCGTTTCTTGCCTCACGTTCTTTGTCAGCTCGTACCTTTGCGAAGGCTTCGTCGTTCGCCTTTTCGTCATTTTTGACCGGAATCTGGGCAGCCATTCCGCCAATAGCTGGTGCATTCCGCTTGTGGCAGGTCTGAATGGCCAACAAGGAGTAGGCTGTCATGAACGGTACAGCCATCGTGACGACGGAGCGATCCGGTAGAATGATAGAGTCATGATTTCTGAATTTCTTTAAGTAGCTGAATATATAATCCCATCTGCCGCAATTCAGTCCTGCGGAGTGGTCTTTTAGTTCGTACAGAATTTCGTCCATTTCAAATGCTGCAAGGATCGTTTCGATGAGGACGGTTGCTTTAATGGAGCCATGCGGGATGCCTATGTGGTTTTGCGCGTAGACGAATACATCGTTCCAAAGACGCGCTTCGTGGTGACTTTCGATCTTCGGCAGATAAAAGTATGGTCCGCTTCCATTTGCGAGAAGAGTCTTGGCATTGTGGTAAAAGAACAAGCCAAAATCCATCAAACCGCCTGATATCGGCTTATCATCAAGCGTGACATTCTTCTCCTCCAGGTGGAAACCTCTTGGGCGCACAATCAAGGTTGCAGTTTCTTCTTTTAGGCTGTATTGCTTGCCATTCGGATTGACAAAGCTGATGGTTCGATTGACAGCATCGCGAAGATTTATATGCCCTTCAATATTATTGTTCCAGGTTGGAGAGTTTGCATCCTCAAAGTCTGCCATAAAGCATTTGGCGCCTGAGTTCAATGCGTTAATGACCATCTTTCGGTCAACCGGCCCGGTAATTTCTACTCGCCGGTCTTCTAAGTCCTTCGGAAGCGATGCAATCGTCCAATCGCCGTTTCGAATATGCTCTGTTTCCTTCAGGAAATCAGGCAGCTTTCCTTCGTCGATCTCCTTTTGCCGTTCTGCCCGCTTCTCAAGCAATTCCTTTCTTCTCGGCCCGAAATGCCGTTCAAGCTGTTCGATAAATTCAAGTGCTTCTGGAGTGAGGATTTCTTCAAATCCCTGCTCCATCTTTCCATGGATATTCAGTCCATTTGTCTGTACCGCCATGTTACAAGCTCACTTCCTTTACCTGCATCTTTTGTTATAAAACAGAAAACTTAATATATTTTGTATTATATAACAGTATTTAGAAAATGCAAATAGTTTCGTGGAATTTTTTCATATTTTTCTAAAATTAGGTATTTGTGCGACGTGTTTTATATGGTTGAGGAAGGCATAGCAGCGTATCCTTAGCCTTTACTAGAAAGACTAGATTCTTTCTTCTTAATGCTTACAGTCCTATAACACACAGATGAAGTAAGGTGAGCGCTGTATCACCACCTTCTCAAGGTCAACGATACAGTTCACTAACTTAGGTATGCCTGGGTTTATGCTGTCCTTTAAAAGGACTTTAGTCCATTCATGCAGAAATTCTTATATATGCTATGAGAATGAGGAGGGTATTTTATGAATGGTCTACCGCCTAAGCATATTGTGTCAGCGGCAACGATTGTTATAAATGAGAAACAGGAGATTTTATTGCTAAGAGGACCGAAGCGCGGCTGGGAGATGCCGGGCGGGCAGGTTGAGGAGGGTGAGTCACTAAAGGAGGCAGCTATTCGGGAGACGAAGGAGGAAACAGGAATTGATATAGAAATTCTATCCTTTTGCGGCATATTTCAAAATGTGAAGCGGTCAATCTGTAACACTCTTTTCTTAGCGAAGCCCATTGGCGGGCAATTGATGACCTCTCCTGAGAGTTTGGAGGTTGGGTTCTTTCCGCTGGAGGAGGGCTTGGATCTGGTCACTTGGAACAATTTTCGGCAGCGGATTGAGCATTGCCTTGATAAAACCAACCAGCCCTTTTTCATAGAATTCTAAAAAAGACCCCTCCAAAACCATTGGTGGGGTCTTTCAATCTATTAATATGCTTCAGATGTTGTTTTAGCTTGCATGTGAAGAAGCAAGTAGTCAGGACCGCCTGCTTTGGAATCTGTACCGGACATATTAAATCCGCCGAATGGCTGGTAGCCGACGATGGCTCCTGTGCAGCCGCGGTTGAAGTACAGATTGCCGACATGGAAGTCTTCACGCGCTTTTTCTTGGTGTGCGCGGTTACGTGTAATCACTGCTCCAGTTAGGCCGTAATCTGTATTATTAGCAATCTCAATCGCTTCGTCAAAGCTGCTCGCCTTGCAGAATGCAACGACTGGTCCGAAGATTTCTTCCTTCATGATGCGTGCATCTGGGGCAAGGTCTGCAATGATGGTTGGCTCGATGAAGTATCCTTTAGAATCATCTGACCCCCCGCCAGCGACGATGCGTCCTTCTTCCTTGCCGATCTCGATATAGCCTGTGATTTTCTTGTAGGCACCAGCATCAATAACAGGACCCATAAAGTTGCCAAAGTCCCCTGTGTCACCAAATGTTAGTTCTTTCGTCAATTCAACGGCACGGTTCAATACTTCGTCATAGACATCCTCTACAATGACTGCTCTTGAGCAGGCAGAGCATTTTTGCCCGGCGAAACCGAAGGCAGATGCCACGATGGATTTAGCTGCCAGCTCTAGGTCTGCATCAGAATCAACGACGATGGTATCTTTTCCGCCCATTTCAGCAATAACACGTTTCAGCCATTTTTGGCCTTCGTGGACTTTAGATGCTCTTTCATAAATTCTCACTCCAACATCACGGGAGCCAGTGAAGCTGATGAAGCGCGTGCTTGGATGGTCGACCAAATAATCACCAACCTCAGAGCCGCTGCCCGGCACATAGTTGATTACGCCGGCAGGTAAGCCTGCTTCCATCATGACTTCTACAAATTTCGCAGATACGACCGGTGTTGTGGAGGCTGGTTTTAATAAAACGGTATTTCCGGATACAACTGCTGCGACACATGTTCCTGCCATGATTGCCAGCGGGAAATTCCAAGGGGAAATAATAACCCCGACACCAAGAGGAATATAGTCATATCGGTTATATTCATCCGGACGGCTTAAGACTGGCTGGCCGTCTTTTAGCTTCAGCATTTGTCTTCCGTAGTACTCAAGGAAATCAATTGCTTCTGCTGTATCAGCATCGGCTTCAGCCCATGGCTTGCCTGCTTCACGAACCATAAGCGCGGAGAACTCATGCTTTCTGCGACGAATGATGGAAGCGGCTTTGAATAGGACATCTGCCCGAACCTCAGGCTTTGTTTTACTCCATGTCTTGAAGGCCTTTAAGGCTTCCTGCATGGCTTTTTCCGCCAGGTCCTTATTCGTTTTGGACACACGGCCGATAATTACTTCTTTATTGGATGGACTAGTAGAGACAATCTTTTCTTCAGTCGTCACGCGTTCACCGCCAATGATCAACGGGTAATCCTGGCCGAGGTAACCATCCACTAATGCGAGTGCTTCCTCAAATGCCTTTTTGTTCTCATCAGCCTTGAAGTTTGTCAGTGACTCATGTTTGTACGCTTGTACCATTCGATGACCTCCCTATGTATAATAAAATAAAAGTAACCTATCCTTTATTTTAAACTATTCAGTATTATACGTCACTTTATTTAAAGTCAACTCAAAATGTTCCGATTATTCTACTATTTAACTATAAAAAAAGCAGGACTATTAGCCCTGCTTTTCTTTTATTCATTGTAAATATACACATATGGCTCTTTATCATCAACTTCTTTGACGATTAGAGATTCCTGACCATTCGATGAGGTGATCTTCGTCTCAACCTCTAAGTAATCAGGGAAATGATCCATGACAAGTCCTGCGACATATTGGGTAAACCCAATGACTTCACTCTTAGAGTAGAACTGCATATCAATGGAAATCGTCAGCTTCTTCATTTCTTCATTCACATAGAAGGCTTTGCCGATAACGCCATTGTAATTCGGGAAGTATTCTTCCACATCATCCTTGAAATTTGAGAATGTGCTGGCGTCATCTCGATGCTTCTCTTCAGCGCTTGAAGATGGGAAGAGGAAATAATCCTCATCAACATTCTTCCACTTGGAGATTTTGCTGCTGTTTGCATTGATAACTGTATAAGAAATGAAGTTTCCTGGTACAACGGAGTCCTTGCTTTCTTGTTCAAACAAAGCAATCAGGATAGGCACATCCTTTGCACCTTCCAATCCTCGAACACGTTTGACGACTTCCGCCGCAATTTCTTCACCCTTTTCTTGGAGTGTTTTGGCATCAATCTTTATTTCATATGTTTCGCCATACTTCTCCTTCTGGTAATAGAAGACAGAGTTCAATGCAAGTCCGATGGAGATTCCCCCGAGGGTTACCTTATTGTTATCGGATTTCACCAAATAGTTATGCTCTAGAATATGGGCAAGGTATTCAGGATTTTTCTCATACCGCTCCTCAATGTCTCCTTTACCGTCATCAACAGGATTCAGCCCCATATTTTCATCGGCTGTCATCTTTTTCTCTTTCAGCTGTGCACTCGTATATTTACGCTGCAGCCAGCTTGTGACCGTTTCCTTTGAAATGACCTGCCCCTCACGGAACACATATTCATCAGTCGGGAATGGGTCTTGCGAAAGCCTCATCAATCCCGTTTCAAATTCCTCCAAGTCCAGGCGAGTGTTGATGTTTGATGTTACAAGGCCGCGCGTATCGCTCGTCTCGTATGGCAGTAAGGTTTGGTAGTATTGATCAGAGATTTGGTACTCAGGAATAATGGATTCCTTCTCGGTATTCTCTGTATCTGTATCATCTTCTACCACTTCACTCTTATCAAAGCTCGGGGCACAGCCTGTTGCTGTCAGCATCATCGCCAATGTTATTGCCAAAAAGCGCTTCATTATTCCACCTCTATTCTTGCTTGCCCAGCTCAGCCAGAAGCTGTTGCTCATTCCAAACCTCAATACCGAGATCCTGGGCTTTCTTTAACTTAGAACCGGCATCCTCACCGGCTATGACTAAATCTGTCTTCTTGCTGACACTTCCTGTTACGTTTCCTCCAAGGGCTTCTATCAGTTCCTTTGCTTCATTTCGCCCGTACTGTTCCATTTTACCAGTGAGTACAATGGTTTTCCCAGCGAAATAGGAATCTGATTCAGCGGCATCCATTTTTCTTTTGCCCTTATAGCTCATATTGACACCATAGGCTTTTAATTCATTGATCAATTGCATGAACTCTTCCTGGCTGAAATATGTCACGATAGCATCAGCCATCTTCTCACCGATTTCGTTAATGGAAACGAGTTCTCCAGCACTTGCGGCCATGAGTTTGTCCATTTCCTCATATTCCTCTGCAAGCACTCGGGCTGCCTTGGCACCGACATGTCGAATGCCGAGACCGAATAAGAGACGTTCAAGTGAGTTATCTTTAGAAGCTTCAATCGCTGCCAGCAGCTTCTTCACAGACTTATCACCCATTCGCTCCAGCTCAATCAATTGATCATACGTTAATTTATAAATATCAGCGACATCTTTGATTAAATTCGCATCAAATAATTGAATGATAACCTTTTCTCCAAGCCCGTCAATGTTCATCGCATTGCGGGAAACGAAGTGAATTAACCCTTCCTTAATCTGCGCAGGGCATTTCGGGTTAATGCATCGCAGCGCAACTTCACCCTCGAGGCGGACAAGCTCGCTATCGCACTCTGGGCAATGTGTCGGCATATGGAATTCTTCCTCAGCCCCAGTCCGTTGTTCAATCTGTACTTTGACGACCTCCGGGATAATATCACCCGCTTTTTTGATGACGACATGGTCACCAATGCGGATATCCTTCTCACGAATCAAGTCCTCATTATGAAGGGAGGCTCTTTGCACAGTCGTCCCAGCGACACGTACAGGCTCAAGCAATGCTGTCGGCGTAATGACGCCTGTTCGCCCGACTGTCAACTCGATTCCCTTCAGCACCGTCACGACTTCCTCAGCCGGGAATTTGTAAGCAATGGCCCAGCGTGGACTTTTCGCTGTCACGCCAAGCTCATCCTGGTGGGATAGAGAATCGACCTTCACAACGATTCCATCGATCTCATAATCGAGGGTCGGCCGTTTCTCTGTCCACTCACTGATATATGCAAGCACTTCTTCGATGGTCTGGCATCTCCTGCGGTGCGGATTTGTCTTCAATCCCAGCGTATGAAGAAGGTCAAGACCTTCACTGTGGGAGGTCACACCTGTTTCACCCGTATCCCCGATACCATATAAGAAGATGTCCAGATTTCTTGAGGCAGCAATCCTTGGGTCAAGCTGCCTTAATGAGCCGGCAGCCGCATTCCGCGGGTTTGCGAATGGCTCCTCGCCGTTTTCCTCCTTCTTTTGATTCAACGAAACAAAGGATTTCTTCGGCATATAGGCTTCACCGCGCACCTCCATCGTATACGGTTGATTGAGGCGGAGAGGAATCGAGCGAATTGTACGCAGATTGGCTGTAATATCCTCACCAATCGTACCATTTCCTCGAGTCGCTCCCTTCACGAATAGTCCGTCCTCAAAACGAAGGGAAACAGCAAGACCATCAATTTTCAATTCACAAATATACGAATAGCTGTCCGTGCCAAGCCCTTGTTTCACCCGGCGGTCAAAATCACGCAGATCCTGTTCATTGAAGGCATTGCCAAGACTCAGCATCGGGGTGATATGTTCCACCTTCTGAAAGGCATCCAACACCTGTCCGCCGACACGCTGTGTCGGCGATTCCTCTGTTTGCAGCTCAGGGAATGCCTGCTCGATTGCCACTAGCTCCTTGTACAATTCATCATAGACAGAATCCGGCACACTCGGCTCATCAAGAACGTAGTATTCATATCCATATTGATTTAATAAAGAATGAAGCTCAGCTGCTCTTTTTTGGGCTTCTTTCAACTCCATAATTCTCTTCCGCCTCTCTGCAAGGTTTCAACAGGTTTATTGTTGCTTCTTAATTGGGGCAAATTTCGCCAGAAGGCGCTTAATGCCCATTGATGGGAATGCGATGTCGAGCTCAAGCCCGTCTCCGCTGCCTTTCACGCTGACAACGGTACCTACTCCCCATTTGCCATGTTCGGCCTTATCACCGACAGCCCAATCTAGCTTCTCGCCGCCAGATGTGTTCATAGCTGGTCTCATAACCGGCTTTGGAGATGCTCCGCTGTTGATTCCGCCGCCATTGATGCCTGTTCCGCCTCGAACAGTCCCTCTTCCTTGCATAAAGGATGGCCGTGCAGAAGACCTGCTCTCTGCAGGAGGATTCAAGTCTTCAAGTAAATCTTCCGGAATTTCTTTAATGAAACGGGATACCGGATTCATATTCGTACGTCCGTACAAGGTTCTCATCTGGGCATTGGTGATGAAGAGCTCCTGCTCAGCCCGCGTAATGCCGACATAAGCAAGGCGGCGTTCCTCTTCCATCTCTTCATCTTCCATAAGCGCACGGCTATGCGGGAATACACCCTCCTCAAGACCTAGAAGGAAGACAGCAGGGAACTCAAGCCCCTTCGCAGAGTGGAGAGTCATGAGAACGACACCCTCTCCTGCTGCCTCATCTTCCTCATCCATCCGGTCGATGTCAGCAACAAGGGCCAAGTCTGTCAGGAAGGCTACTAAGCTTTTATCTTCACTGCTGTTCTCAAAGTTCTTCGTTACAGACAGGAACTCTTCAATATTCTCAAGTCTTGTTTCAGCTTCAATCGTCTTCTCAATTTCAAGCGATTGGCGATAGCCGGATTTCTCAATAACCTCATCAATTAATTCAGTCACGGATAGGTATTCCTGCATCGCCGTATAGTGCTTGATTAAATCGCGGAACTCGCTTGCTCCTTTATACGCCTTCGCCCCAAGTCCAACGAACTCAAGCTCAAGCATCGCTTGGTACATGGATATATCATGGTCCTGTGCGTAGTTGGCAATCTTATCAACAGAGCTTGCTCCGACACCGCGTTTCGGTACATTAATGACCCGGCGCAAGGAAATATCGTCATCCGGGTTAGCAATTAAGCGCAGATAAGCCAGGATATCCTTGATTTCTTTCCGGTCATAGAACTTAATACCGCCTACAATCGTGTATGGGATATTGGATTTAAGCAAGACTTCCTCCATTACACGTGACTGGGCATTCGTACGGTACAGAATCGCAATATCAGACAGCGGCTTTCCTTGCTTCTCCATTTCCTTGATCTTCCCTGCAACAAACTGGGCTTCGCCCTGCTCACTGTCAGCGCGGAAATAGGAAATCTTATTGCCCTCTAAGTTCTCCGTCCACAGCTTTTTCGGCTTCCGGTTCAAGTTATTCTCAATCACTCCATTGGCCGCAGCCAAAATCCGCTTCGTTGAGCGGTAGTTCTGCTCAAGCAGAATAACATTTGCATTTGGGTAATCCTTCTCAAAGGAGAGAATGTTAGCGATATCCGCACCGCGCCAACGATAGATGGACTGGTCGGAATCCCCGACAACGCAAAGGTTCTTAAAGCGCTGCGCAAGCTTTTTGACGAGCATATATTGCGCCCGGTTCGTATCCTGATACTCATCGACATGGATGTACTGAAATTTCCGTTGATAGAATTCAAGCACTTCTGGTACTTTATCGAATAATTCGAAGGTCTTCATGATTAAATCATCGAAATCGAGCGCCTGATTCTTTCTTAAACGCTTTTGATATTCCGTGTAAAGGTCGGCAACTGTCTGCTCATAAAAGTTACCGGCTGTATTAGCGAATTCCTCATGAGTAATCAATTCATTCTTCGCAGATGAAATGGTTCCCAGAATGGATTTTGGCTCGAATTTCTTTGTGTCAATATTCTTTTCTTTCATGATTTGCTTGATGACAGTTTGCTGGTCGGAAGGGTCGAGAATCGAGAAATTCCGGTTCATTCCAATCCGGTCGATATCACGGCGGAGAATCCGAACACACATGGAGTGGAATGTAGAAATCCAAATTTCATCCGCTGCTCCTCCAAGAATGCCCTGAATCCGCTCCTTCATCTCCCTTGCCGCCTTATTGGTAAAGGTAATCGCGAGAATATTCCATGGAGCTACTTCCTTCTCTACGATTAAGTAGGCAATCCTATGCGTCAAAACCTTCGTCTTTCCGCTTCCCGCTCCTGCCATAATCAGCAAAGGACCGTCGGTTGCCTGTACAGCTTCTTTTTGTTTATTGTTTAATCCTGTTAATAATCGATCTGTTAAGAACTGCATATATATGACACCATCCCGATACGAACGTTTGTTCTTATTATACTTGATTCTAGTGTGCAATCAACAAATGTTTAGTTCTTTTTTGCGGCAGTCACTGTCTTCAATGCGCCGGCTAAATCTTCATAAACATAATTCCCGACAATGATACAATCCGCAAGGCCGGCCATTTCCTCGGCTTTCACCGGACTATTGATGCCTCCCCCATAGAAGAGCTTTGTCTCCATCAATGCATCCTTCACGCTCCTGACCAACGCAGGGTCACCGTATATACCGCTATATTCAAGGTAGAAAATAGGCAGGTTGAACATCTTCTCCGCCATCAAGGCATAGCTTGCCGCATCTTCCTCCGATAAATCCGTCATAGCGTCAGTCAGCTGAGCGGCCTTGCATGTTGGATTCATGATGCAATAGCCTTCCACATGCATCTCTTCCCAATTAATCATATGGCCGTATTCCTTAATGGCCTCTTTATGCAAACCCAGAATCCATTCTGGATTCCGGCTGTTTAAAACGGACGGTATAAAATAAAGATCAAATCCCGGGGTTATGGATTCTAAATTGGATACCTCAAGAACACATGGGAGCGTATAGCGGCGAATGCGTGCCATAAGGTCAAGCACATTCTCAAGCGTCACTCCATCCGTACCGCCAACCATAATGGCATCGGTCCCTGATTCACAAAGCTTCTCGAGAGCATCATCTGAAATTTCCTTATTAGGATCGAGTTTAAACACATGCTTCCACTCGCGAAAATCGTACATTGAAACAACCCCTTAATCTAATTTCCATTTAATCATTATAGCATTCCTTTTTGGGATACCAAAGAGTTAGAAAAAATTGCGAGAGACTTCTAACCCATAAGAAAAGCAGCCCATATTCGGGCTGCTAGTTCATGCGTCTTTTTCCTTCAGTCTGCTGAGCGCCATTGAATACGCATCATTCCCGTAATTCAAGCAGCGTTTCACGCGGGAGATTGTTGCGGTGCTTGCTCCCGTTTCCTTCTCAATCATATGATAGGTCTTTCCTTCCTCGAGCATGCGTGCCACTTCGAGGCGCTGCGCTAAAGACTGGATCTCATTGACCGTACAGAGGTCATCAAAGAAACGATAGCACTCCTCCAAGTCATTCAACGATAAAATGGCATTGAATAATTGATCCAATTCTTTGCCTTTCAGTTTGTCAATTTGCATATGTGCCTTAATCCTCCTATTTATTCGAGTGTTACACTCTGCGTAAGGCCTGATGTTGGAATGACATTAATCCAAGTCTTCCCAGGCACTAATTTCACTTCTTTACCATCTAATACAGGAACGATTCGATTATCGTTTGATTCCCATTGTATTTTAAGGAGTTTTCCCTTTTGGAGCAAGTAGGCATCTCCACCGCTTTCCAAATCAATATCACGTCTGCCCTTCTTATCGATGACTTCATGCTCTGCCTCGATAATCAAAATATTATCAATTTCGACAGGGTCATTCGTGCCATAATCCTCTGTTCTCACACCGGCTGTATATCGGGCATAGGTTTCGCTACCCTCGTCATATTCATAGGTTACATCAAAGCTCTCAGAAGAATAAGAAATGAAGGCCTTTGAATAGCTGTCTCCCTCGACCTCATTCTCTTCGTCTTCAGTCATGAAGGTATAAGCCGGAGCACCGATATCCATATCATACCCCTTCTCCTTCGCTCCCTCCATTACATGATCATATGTAATATAGGAATTATGGGGGGCTTCTCGAAATGAGGCACGCTCAAATAAAGTACCATCATATTTAAGACCGTTTAAATTGTCTATATAATCACTTTCAATCAGTTTTTTCGCCTCTGGACTCCAGCCATGGAAAACGAATAAACTATCATACCCTTTCGCTAAGCGAATATAGTAATCCCTCGCGCTTCTGACCGGTCCGAACGTATCTGGAAATTCACTTTGATAAACGGCCAAAAACCTTGTAATATTGCTCTCTGCCAGAATCTCATACACAATATCCGCCTTGGAAAGTCCTGATTGCGGCCTTGCAGCAGGATGATTATTCACCATGACGGCAATGGCCCGGTGATCAGCCTCCTTATCAGCCTCCAGCCCTGTCAACGGATATACGGTATTCCCTTTCTCATTGACAGACTCGGGATTGTCATCAGCCTTACAGCCTGCTAAGAGAACAATGAAAATAATCATGAATGTACATAATTTCTTTAACATATGACTCCCTCCTCATGATGAGCTACAATGATGTGGTTTATCGCTTCTTTATTATTTTAACGCATTATAGTCGGAAAGAGTATAGATTTATTCATGACTTCATATAATCCTGCCTGTGTCACGCGAATATAAGGAAGGTGAGTGGAAGTGAAGAATAAAAGTGAATACATCGGGTCTTCAAATGGATATCCCTTTTCCACAAGTATTTCCTTCATCCGGCTCTCCTGTTCGATTAACTCCGGCAGATTTGCCTTAGACATCACACCCTGAAGGACAAGCGGCATTTCAAACAGGATTTCTCCCTTCTCTGCAATAACGATTCCTCCACCGATTTCCTTCATACGATTGAAGGCAATTTTCATATCCTGCCTGCTCTTGCCAATCAAGATAATATCCCCTGAATTAGTGAAAGAGGAGGCAAATCCATGGAGATTTCTCGCAAAGCCCTTTAAGAGTGTATTAATGCGCGATTGCCCATCCCTTCTGAGAAAGGTGAAGTAGCATTCATCATGATTCATATCCAAGACTTCTCTTGAAATATCAATATGGATGGAGTATGGCTTCGTAATGACGCTATTCTCCATATTAATGCCAAATGGCATGGAGTATTGTAAATCATCATCCGTTAAGTCCCAATCAAGCTCAAGCGGACTCAACCCATATTCCTCCCAGTTAATGGAGGAGCCTTTGACTCCGCATGCCTCACCTTCCCGTTTCACCCATTGTCCCTTCGATAGGACAGAGTGAGGAGTTGGTTCATCCTTCACATGAAGGAAGTTAATGTTGGCTACACGTCCTGTCGCAATATTTCCATGCAAATATTCCATATTATAATAGCGGGCAATATTCAAGGAAGCCATATTATAGGCATCAATTAACGGCACACCCTTGTCAATAGCCATTTTGATCAGGCTGTCCGTAAACCCTTCCTTGTAAAATCCCGGACTTGACCCATCTGTATTGAAAAAGCATTTATCGTATGACTTCAGTCCATAATCCTGCAAATAATCTAAGATACCCGGCAGGTCTGGGCGAATGGAGGAATGGCGCAAGGACACATGATACCCCTGTCCAAGCCTTCTAATCACTTCCTCGCCTGTCATGGCCTCATGGTCACAGTCAGCCCCTAATAGCATCAGTTTCGCCAAAGTCTTCTCTGATGAGCCCGGGAAATGCCCCTCAATCTTCTTACGCATCCTCTTCGCTTCCTGCATCCAGTGCAGCATCATATCATCACCGTCAAGTAAGCGCGGCCAGCCCGTCAGCTCACCCGCCTGAAGCACGCCATCATGCTCAAGCCAGCTCTTTACATTGGCATGAGAAAACACTTCCTCCTCATTTCGCAGCTCTGTCTGCGAATCCAGCCTTGCCCACCAAAACATGGAATAAGGGAGATGGCGAAGCTCCTTCAATAGGGCAAACGCTTGCCTTTTTTCGAGCAACGTAAACAAGGTCATATTGTCATTGATCAAGGTTGTTGTACCATATTGGGCAGCATGCATCGCCAAAGTCTCCGGGTTGTACAGCTGTGCCGGGTGGGCATGCGGCTCAATATACCCCGGTACCAGATACTGTCCGCTGCAATCAATGATTTCACAGCCCTCCTGCATATCAGGCATCTTATCCCCTACATATATAATCCGATCCTTATAGATCCAGATATTCGCTTTCATCCATTCTTCAAATACTTGATTTAAGTAAACAGCATTCACCAATACGATGGTGGGCGCAATCTTTCCATCTATTATACTCACATGTTCTCTAAGCTGTTTATTCTTCCATCTATATCGTTGTTCAAGCATGAACAATCCCCCCTTAACCAAACCCTTATGCCTTCAACAGCTCCGGAACATTTATTTGGAAATGTAAGCCTTTTCATTATTGTAACACATTTTTTCGGTTTAGCGCACGAAAGTTACTGCCAAACAGGAAACTGTTTGGGAATACACTTACTTAGTCATCCAGCACTTGTATCCCTTTTGTTTTTACATATCCGTTTTAAAACATTTTAATCATAAAATAATTATTTTGAGAAATAAAAAAGCCTGAAAATATATCATTGTAAATACTAGAAGACAAAGGCTGATTAAAAAGGGCTATGAACAAAATATTATCGGATATAATAAAAAACCTGTCACGCCATAGCGGCATAACAGGTTTTGCTTATTTACTAGCCTTTCAAACTTTGAGCAATGGCTTTTTCACCTATATCATGGCGATAGAATAAGCCTTTGCAGGAAATGGTTTCGAGCTCCCGATACACGTTCTGCTTCGCATCCTCCAAGGAAGGCCCAAGTGCCGTGACAAGCAGGACACGGCCTCCATTGGTGATGAATTCCCCTTGATTATTCTTTGCCGTACCAGCATGGTAGACGTGCATATTTTCCCCGATATGACTGAGACCTCTAATAACGGCCCCTTTCTCATATCCATCCTCTGGGTAGCCAGTGGCAGCCAGCACAACGCCAATCGCACTTTCCTCGGTCCATTCAAGCTCACAATCGCTTCCCTCAAGAACATGCTCAATAACTTCCACCAAATCAGATTGAAGCCTTGGAAGAATGACTTGTGTCTCTGGGTCTCCGAATCGGGCATTGAACTCGATCACCTTAGGGCCATCCGCTGTCGCAATCAGTCCGGCGTATAGAATGCCTGTGAAAGACCGGTCTTCCTTCACCATCGCTTTAGCAACCGGAAGAAGAATTTCATCATGGGCCTTTTGCACAAGGTCACACCCAATTTGCGGAACAGGGGAATAGGCGCCCATCCCGCCTGTATTCGGGCCTTTATCTCCATCGAAGGCTCGTTTATGGTCTTGGGCAATCTCCATTGGATATACCTTCTCACCATTTACGAATGCCATGTAGGAAAATTCCTGACCCTCAAGGAATTCTTCGATGACGACCTTGTTCGAAGCTTCGCCAAACTTGGCATCTTGAAGCATTGCTTGAAGGGCATCAACAGCTTCCCGCTCACTCATGGCTACAACTACGCCCTTGCCGGCAGCAAGACCATCTGCCTTGATGACAATTGGCACGCCCTGATTCTTCACATAGGCAACAGCCTGATCAAGCTCAGTGAAGGTTTCATATCTTGCCGTTGGAATGGCATATTTCTTCAGCAAATCCTTTGTGAAGGATTTACTTCCCTCAATGATAGCCGCTGCTTTTTTCGGACCAAAAATTTTCAGTCCTTCTTTTTCAAACTCATCGACCACTCCGTTGATCAACGGTACCTCCGGGCCGACAAAGGTAAGCCCAATCCCATTCTCATGCGCAAAGTCTATCAATGCCTGATGATCTGTTTCATTGATGGAAACGCGTTCTGCGACATCCTCCATTCCAGGATTGCCAGGTGCGACGTACACCTTGTCAACATGCCTGCTTTCGGCAAACTTGCGTGCAAGCGCATGCTCTCGTCCACCGCGGCCAATAACCAGTATCTTCATCGTCCCTCTCCAACTCCTTATTAATGTTTGAAATGACGCACGCCTGTAAAGACCATGGCAATTCCATATTCATCTGCCTTCTTGATGGAGTCCTCATCACGAACCGACCCGCCTGGCTGAATGATTGCTGTAATGCCCGCTTTTGCCGCTGCCTCAACAGTATCATCCATTGGGAAGAAGGCATCGGAAGCTAAAATAGCTCCCTTCGCTTTATCGCCTGCTTGCTCTATCGCAATATTCGCCGCTCCAATTCGATTCATTTGGCCGGCACCGACTCCAAGCGTCATCTGGCGATTTGCAACGACAATAGCATTCGACTTCACATGCTTTACAACCTTCCAGCCAAACTTGAGCGCTTCCCATTCCTCCTCGGTCGGCTCTCTTTTCGTCGCGATCTTCATATCGGCTTCAGCCAATGTCGCGTTGTCCAAATCCTGCATTAACAACCCGCCGGCAACAGAGGTGAACTTCTTCTCCATCACACCCTTGGAGCTGAAATCAACAGTCAGCAGGCGAATATTCTTCTTCGAGGTCAAAATTTGGAGCGCCTCCTCCGAGAAGGATGGAGCAATGACGATTTCTAAGAATATCTCATGCAAAGCACCGGCTGTCTCAGCATCGACTTCACGATTCAAAGCCACAATTCCGCCGAAAATCGAAGTAGAATCAGCAAAGTAGGCTTTTTGGAAGGCATCTGAAATCGTTTTGCCCGTACCGACGCCGCAAGGGTTCATATGCTTAACCGCCACTGCTGCTGGCTGGTCAAATTCCTTCACGATTTGAAGGGCAGCATCTGCATCATTGATATTATTATAGGAAAGCTCCTTTCCATGAAGCTGCTCAGCATTAGCAATTGAGAAGGCTGTGCCCAGCGGTTTCTTATAGAAGGCTGCCTTTTGGTGCGGATTCTCCCCATAACGAAGCGGCTGTTTCAATGTATAGGTAACCGTAACGGACTCCGGCTGTTCTTCTTCTGCCAGGTTTGTCATATATTCTGCGATCATGGCATCATAGGCTGCAGTATGGCGGAATACCTTGGCGGCAAGACGTCTTCTTTCCTGTAAAGAAAGCTCACCAGTTTCTAATCCCTTCAACACATCATCATAATCCGCCGGGTCTACAACAACGGCGACAGATTCGTGGTTCTTCGCTGAGGCACGAAGCATCGCCGGCCCCCCGATATCAATATTCTCAATCGCATCCTCTACCGTTACGCCCTCTTTGGCAATCGTTTGCTGGAATGGGTAAAGGTTCACGCAAACAAGCTGAATAGGCGTGATGCCCTGCTCTGCCAGCTGCTGCATGTGTGAGTCGTTGTCCTGCTTTCCTAAAAGCCCTCCATGAATGGCCGGGTGCAATGTTTTCACACGTCCGTCCATTATTTCAGGAAAACCGGTCACGTCACTGACCCCTTTTACCGGGATGCCATTGTCGGCCAGCGTTTTTTTCGTCCCTCCTGTTGAGATGATCTCAAATCCAAGATTCGCTACTTTCTTTGCAAATTCTACAATTCCTGTTTTATCCGATACGCTGATTAATGCACGCTTAGCTGCCATTTCCGCTCCTCCTGTCAATTACATACCTTTTCTATAATGGCTGGATACAATCGGTGTTCTACCTGCTGGATTTTCTCATGGACCCGAGCCGAATCGTCCCCGTCTTCAATTATGATGGCCTCCTGAGCAATAATCGGCCCAGTATCCATCCCTGCATCTACATAATGAATTGTCACACCTGATACCTTTACACCGGCTGCCATGGCTTGCCCAACTGCGTCTTTCCCTGGGAATGCCGGCAGTAGAGATGGATGGATATTCAGAATTCTATTTGGATAAGACTCTAATAGAACTGGTCCAATCAATCGCATATAGCCAGCGAGGATAATCCACTCCACGGACCTTTCACGCAGAGTGGACAGTACATCCTCTTCATATGCTGTCTTTGAGGAGTAATCCTTCGGCCTGAAGGTCAATGAAGGCACTCCCAGCTCTTTCGCCCGTGTCACACAATAGGCCTCAGGCTGATCACATACCAGCATTTCAATTGATGCGAGCACCTTGCCTGCATTTACTGCCTCTACTATTGCTTGGAAATTACTTCCGCTCCCTGATGCAAATATCGCAATCTTTGTCATGACGTCTCCCTTTATCTTAATCATTTTCCATTGAATTGGACTCCTGGAACTCTCGTTACACGCCCAATCATGACTGGCAGCTCTCCGCTCTCCTTCAATGCATGAATCACCTTTTCCGCCTCGCCAGGCTCCACCGCAAGCACCATGCCGATTCCCATATTAAAGACGTTATACATCTCTTCATCTGCTAAAGAGCCCTTCTCCTTTAACAACTGATAAATAGCAGGAATCTCCCATGTTCCTTCTTCAATCTCTACGCCTTGGCCTTCTTTCAGCATACGCGGAAGATTCTCAATAAAACCGCCGCCGGTGATATGCGAAATCCCATGGACGGCTCCCGTCTCAAGTGCAGCCAGGACCGGCTTCACATAAATCTTCGTCGGCCGCAGCAATTCAGCTCCCAATGTACAGCCTAATTCCTCTACATACGTGGAAAGATCCATCTTCGCATCCTCAAGGAGAACCTTGCGTACGAGTGAGTAGCCATTGCTATGGATACCGCTTGAAGGCAAGCCAATCAGGACGTCCCCTTCTGCTACCTTGCTGCCATCAAGCATTTGGCTCTTTTCTACGGCACCAACTGTAAATCCTGCCAAATCATACTCCTCTGGGCTGTACAAACCTGGCATTTCAGCCGTTTCTCCGCCAATCAGGGCGCAGCCTGCTTGGACACAACCTTCCGAAATGCCCTTTACGATCGCCTCGATTTTCTCCGGTACAGCCTTTCCGCATGCGATGTAATCAAGGAAGAAGAGCGGTTCTGCTCCTTGAGCAACGACATCATTTACACACATGGCCACACAATCTATGCCGATTGTGTCATGCTCATCCAACATCATTGCAATCAAAAGCTTTGTGCCGACCCCATCCGTACCGGATACAAGTACCGGCTCCTTTACGTTTATGGAGCTCAAGTCAAACATCCCGCCGAATCCGCCAAGCGATCCGAGCACTCCCTGCCGCTTTGTGCGGCTGACATGCTTTTTCATGCGTTCCACAGCTTCATAGCCTGCCTCAATATCTACACCCGCGTTCTTATAAGCATTCGACATCGTTATCTTCCTCTCCCTCAAGTACGGATTCTGCTATTGTTTGATTTTCTCATACGGATGGTCATCCATCGTATAGATCTCTGTCGGGTACTTGCCGGTAAAGCAAGCCATGCACTGTCCGCGGTATTCTCCCTCAAATGGCCGGCCGATGGCTTCAATCGTTCCTTCCACACTCAAAAATGTCAGAGAGTCTGCCCCGATCAATTGGCGGATTTCCTCAACAGAATTCCTGCCCGCAATCAATTCCTCCTTTGAGGATGTATCAATTCCGTAGAAGCACGGGTTTTTGATTGGGGGCGAGCTGATACACACATGCACTTCCTTCGCGCCCGCTTCCTTCAGCATGTTCACAATTCGTCTGCTCGTCGTGCCTCGAACAATGGAATCATCGACCATAATGACGCGTTTCCCTTCAACAACGCCGCGAACAGGGGCCAGCTTCATCTTGACTCCTTGTTCACGCAAGGACTGGGAGGGCTGAATGAATGTACGGCCGACATAGCGATTCTTAATAAGCCCCATCTCATAAGGGATGCCGCTCGCCTCAGCAAACCCAATAGCCGCGGAAATGCTTGAATCCGGAACACCAGTTACAACATCTGCTTCAATCTGCGCCTCCATCGCCAATCGTTTCCCAAGGCTCTTTCTGGCTGTATGAACATTAATGCCGTCGATATTGCTGTCCGGTCTGGAGAAATAAATATATTCCATACTGCACATCGCACGGCCGCTTGATACCGCGAAAAGTTCGGAGTGAAGTCCCTCATCATTAATAATGACGAGCTCCCCCGGTTCCACATCACGAATGTATTCCGCACCGACAAGGTCAAAGGCACATGTTTCAGACGCTACGACATAAGCCTTACCGAGCCGGCCGATGGAAACAGGGCGTAAACCATGCGGGTCAACCGCAACCAGCATATCTGTCTCGGTCATCACAAGGAACGCATAGGCACCTTCTACAAGCGAAATCGCCTGTTTCACACGATCCTTGAAGGCTCCTGTTCCAGAACGGCGAATCAAATGGGCTAATACCTCTGTATCAGAGGTCGTTTGAAAGATACTTCCCTGCATTTCAAGCTGGTTCTTCAGGCTGGCCGCATTAACGAGGTTGCCATTATGAGCAAGGGCAAAGCTGCCTACAGTTTGAGAATTGAAAAGGAATGGCTGCACATTTGCAATGCCCCCTCCGCCTGCTGTCGCATAGCGCACATGGCCGATTGCACTCTTCCCTTTTAAATCCTCTATGATTTTTTGGGAAAACACATCATTCACAAGTCCTTCTGCTTTATGAGCACGAAGGGCTTCACCGTCCGTCACGACCATACCAGCTCCCTCTTGGCCTCTATGCTGAAGGCTGTGTAGTCCATAATAAGTGAGCTGAGGGGCCTCCTCATGGCCCCAAATTCCAAACAATCCACACTCTTCATTTAATCCACGGATTTCAGCAAGCATGGTATAGCTCCCTTCCAAGCATTCAATAGCTCCGTTGCTTTAATATCTATGATGTTCTGCTCATCTTTCATCCGAATGACATATCGACCTGTATTCGTTACCATTCCAGCTAATTTGGCTTCTGGCATCATCGCTTCAAAAGTTGCTTGATTCGCCGCCTCTACAGAAACAATAAAGCGTGATTGTGTTTCAGCGAATAAGGCTGTGACAATTTCTCCCTCAATCTCGACCTCAAGTCCAAGTCCATCTGTACCGAACAGTCCTTCTGCAAGTGCTACCGCTAAACCGCCCTCTGAAATATCATGCGCCGATTCGACAAGTCCCTTCTGTATGCTTCTAAGCAAGGCTTGCTGGCGTCCTTTCTCCACCTGAAGGTCTAATTTAGGCGCTTGGCCATAAATACGTCCGCTGTTCGTATACTTTTGCAGCTCGCTTCCCCCGAATTCAGGTGTCGTTTCACCAATGATATAAATGAAATCTCCTGCTTTTTTAAAAGCCTGGGTCGTAATATGATCTGTATCATGTATAAGTCCAACCATGCCCACAACAGGAGTCGGGTAAATGGCTTCTCCATTCGTTTCGTTATACAAGGAAACATTCCCGCCAATCACCGGCGTACCGAGTGTACGGCATCCTTCACTCATCCCATCTGCCGCCTTCTCCAGCTGCCAGAAGATCTCCGGCTTCTCCGGATTCCCAAAATTAAGGCAATCTGTGATAGCAAGCGGCTCACCGCCGGAACAGATGATATTGCGCGCTGCCTCAGCCACCGCAATCTGCCCGCCAACCTCTGGGTCCAGATATAAATAACGAGAGTTACAATCCGTTGTCATCGCAAGTGCTTTCTTCGTTCCGCGAATCCGAACAACGGCGGCATCAGAGCCCGGTGCAACAACTGTGTTCGTGCGAACCATGTAATCGTATTGATCATACACCCACTCCTTGCTCGCAATCGTTGGCTGTTCTAACAAGGCAAGAAGGGTTTTCGTATAATTCTCTACCGCTGGAATCTCTGTCTCCATTTCACGGAATTCACGAATGTAAGCTGGCTCTTTAGAAGGCTTATGATAAACTGGTGCATCCTCTGCCAGGGCATCTGCCGGAACTTCTGCCACAATATCGCCATGATGCTTCAAACGAAGCATCCGATCATCTGTTACGACACCGACAGCCACTGCTTCAAGCCCGTATTTCTCGAATAATGCCTCAATCTCGGCTTCACGGCCTTTCTTCACGACAATCAGCATCCGCTCCTGTGATTCAGAAAGCATCATTTCATATGGAGTCATCCCCGTCTCACGCTGTGGAACGAGGTCTAGATTCATTTCAATTCCGCTCCCTGCCTTCGAAGCCATCTCAGCAGAGGAGCTCGTCAGCCCAGCTGCTCCCATATCCTGAATGCCGACAAGGGCATCTGATTGGATCAATTCAAGACATGCCTCAAGGAGAAGCTTCTCCATGAACGGATCGCCGACCTGTACCGCCGGACGCTTGGAATCAGATTCGTCTGTCAATTCCTCCGAAGCGAACGTTGCCCCATGAATCCCATCTCGACCTGTCTTTGCGCCGACATACATAACCGTATTGCCGACACCGCGGGCCTGACCGACCTTAATATCCTCATGATTAATGAGTCCGACACACATTGCGTTTACCAAAGGGTTTCCCTCATAGGACGGATCAAACTGGATTTCACCGCCGACTGTCGGAATCCCGATACAATTCCCATAGCCGGCAATACCGGCCACGATCTCCTCGAATAAATACTTCATGCGCGGCGTTGTCAGCTCGCCAAAGCGAAGAGAATTAAGGAGGGCAATTGGACGGGCTCCCATCGAGAAAACATCACGGATAATTCCGCCGACCCCTGTGGCCGCCCCTTGATAAGGCTCAATAGCAGAAGGGTGATTATGGCTTTCAATCTTGAATACGACCGCCTGACCGTCACCGATATCCACGATACCAGCGCCCTCCCCAGGACCTTGGAGAACACGCTCTCCTTCAGTCGGGAACTTCCTCAGTACAGGCTTAGAATTCTTATAGCTGCAGTGCTCAGACCACATAACGGAGAATAGCCCTGTTTCCGTATAGTTCGGCAAGCGTCCTAAAATCTTCTCAATACTGGCGAACTCCTCATCTGTCAGCCCCATTGTGGCATACACGCGTTCTTCTTTAATCTGAGATGGATTCGGTTCAAGCATTAACGACATGGGATTCCCTCCAATATTGGACAATAGATTTAAATAGCTTCAGCCCGTCATCACTGCCAAGCATGGATGAAACAGCCCGCTCCGGGTGAGGCATCATGCCAAGAACATTCTTCTTCTCGTTCATGATTCCGGCGATATTCTCATGGCTTCCGTTCGGATTGCCATTATAAGTGAACAGAATACGGTTTTGGTCCTTTAATTGCTGCAAGGTCGCATCATCACAATAATAATTCCCTTCACCATGGGCGATAGGAATCGTGATAATCTCACCTTCTTCATAGCAGGAAGTGAATGGTGTATCTGTCTGCTCTACTACCAGCTCCTGCGGTCGGCAGATAAATTTCAGACCTGCATTCCGCTGCATCGCACCCGGGAGAAGACCCGCCTCAAGAAGCACCTGGAACCCATTGCAAACGCCAAGAATAGGCTTACCGGCCTCTGCCGCCTTCTTGACTGCCTCCATAATGGGCGAGAAGCGAGCAATAGCACCACAGCGCAGGTAATCCCCGTACGAGAATCCGCCTGGAAGCAAGACCGCATCAAAGCCATCAAGACTTGTTTCCGTATGCCAGACATACTCAGCCTCTTCACCCAATTCATCTACAACAGCATGATACATATCAATATCACAATTCGATCCTGGGAAGACGATTACGGCAAATTTCACTTCACTGCTACCTCCTCAACCTCATAGCGGTAATCCTCTATCACGGTATTGACCAGTAATTTTTCACACATGCTCTGAATCACTTCATCCAAATCCCGATCAGATTTCTCCAAAGAGAGCTCCATATATTTGCCGATACGGACATCCTTAACTTCTCGATAATTCATGGTATTCAGAGATTTCTGAACAGCAGTACCTTGAGGATCTAGCACACTTTCACGTAAAGTCACATAAACTTTCACTTTATACATTTTGGAGGCCCTCCAGCTTTTCTAGTATTTTTTTGTATGCATCAGTTAGGCTGCCTAATTCCCGGCGGAACACATCTTTATCCAATTTCTCGTTTGAAACCTCATCCCATAGGCGGCACGTATCGGGTGAAATTTCATCCGCTAATAAGATATGACCTTCACGATCCTTGCCAAATTCAAGCTTGAAATCAATTAATCTAATTCCCACAGAGGCAAACAGCTCTAAAAGCTTCTGATTAATCAGCAAAGCCTTCTCCTTTAATTCAGCCACATCAGCTTCACTCGCAAGTTCGAGAATATTGATATGATCCTCTGTAATCAGCGGGTCGCCGAGTGCATCATCCTTATAATAAAACTCCACAATCGGACGCTTTAACGGAATGCCTTCGTCCATGCCGACTCTTTTGGCAAAGCTTCCGGCTGACACATTGCGGACAACCACCTCTAGAGGAATAATGCTCACACGTTTGACGAGCTGTTCATTCTTTGAAATCTGCTCCACGAAATGAGACTCGACTCCTGATTTACGAAGCTCTTGAAATAGCAGACTTGTAATCTGGTTGTTCAGCTGGCCCTTGCCATCAATGGTTGCGAATTTCTCTCCATTAAAAGCTGTTGCTGAATCTTTATACTGAACAAGCACAATCTCTGGGCTTTCTGTTGCATAAATACGTTTCGCCTTGCCTTCATAAAGAAGTTCACCTTGTATCACTGTATAGCCTCCTAAATGGAAATATCATTAATGCTATATGAGGGAATGAATGAGGGCATGCCTCCTAATCAAGAAAAGGATGCCCTCTATTCCTTAAAGCCCTAATCGGTCAAAAATTAAGTCCACATTCTTCAAGTGATAGTTATAGTCAAAGCAATCATCCAATTCCTCTTTGGACAAGTAGCTTGTAATGACTTCATCCTCATCAAGCAGCTGTCTGAATTGAACCTGCTTTTCCCACGCCTCCATTGCTTTCGGCTGTACAGTATCATACGCCTTCTCTCTGGATAAGCCTTTATCAATCAACGCTAGAAGGACACGCTGGGAGTAAATCAAGCCGAAGGTGCGCTCCATATTACGTTTCATGTTTTCCGGGAATACCGTTAAGTTCTTAACAATATTGCCGAAACGGTTCAGCATATAGTTCAACAGGATTGTTGCATCCGGAAGAATAATGCGCTCCGCTGAGGAATGAGAGATATCTCTTTCATGCCAAAGTGTCACATTCTCATAGGCTGTAACCATATGGCCCCTAATAACACGTGCAAGACCTGTCATATTCTCAGAGCCAATTGGATTGCGTTTATGCGGCATCGCAGAGGAACCTTTCTGCCCTTTCGCGAAGAACTCCTCCACTTCACGTGTCTCACTCTTTTGCAATCCGCGGATTTCAGTCGCGAACTTCTCAATGGATGTCGCCACAAGTGCGAGCGTAGACATATATTGAGCATGGCGGTCACGCTGCAAGGTTTGGGTGGAAATCGGTGAAGCGGAAATGCCAAGCTTTTCGCATACATACTGTTCAACAAACGGGTCGATATTCGCATACGTACCAACCGCACCGGAGATTTTTCCGAACTCTACATTCTTCGCTGCTGCCTTCAAGCGCTCTTGATTACGTTTCATTTCCTCCACCCATAGAGCAAGCTTTAAACCAAAGGTCGTCGGCTCTGCATGTACTCCATGCGTGCGTCCCATCATAACGGTGTATTTATGCTCCTTCGCCTTTTCCTCTAGAATAGCGATGAAACGCTCTACATCCGCAAGCAAGATTTCATTGGCCTGCTTCAGCAAATAAGATAGCGCCGTATCCACTACATCTGTAGAAGTTAGGCCGTAATGCACCCATTTCCGCTCCTCACCAAGCGTTTCAGAAACCGCACGTGTGAAAGCGACCACATCATGGCGTGTTTCCGCTTCAATTTCCTTAATGCGGCTCACATCAAAGGATGCATTCTCCCGAAGTGCCTTGACGTCCTCTTTCGGGATTGCGCCCAGCTCAGCCCATGCCTCACACGCTAAGATTTCTACTTCCAGCCAAGCCTTGAAACGGTTCTCCTCCGTCCAAATAGCTCCCATTTCAGGTCTTGTATAACGTTCAATCATGTATGTTGTCCACCTTTTCTATTTAATCATGCTTTTATTTGTCCAAATCTTTGTTAACTCAAGCTCTTCGAGGACCTCTGAAGGATCCGGATTTAAAATCGTGATATGTCCCATTTTCCGGCCGGTCTTTGCTTCCTCTTTCCCGTAGAAATGGACCTTCCATTCCGGGTTTTCCACAATTGCACCGATAACGCCGTCCACATGCTCCCCAAGCACATTAACCATCACGGCATTCATGTGCATCTCTGTCTGCCCGAGCGGCCAATTGCAAACCGCCCGGATATGCTGCTCAAACTGTGAGGTAACACATGCCTCAATGGAATAATGGCCGGAATTATGCGGCCTAGGAGCAAGCTCATTAATGAGTATTTCGTCCTCACTAACTAAGAACATTTCAATCGCAAGGGTTCCAACTAAATCAAGCGATACGGCCAGCTGATACGCCATATCAATCGCAGCTCCCTGTGCCGCCTCGCTGATTCTTGCCGGCGCAATCGTCTCATGCAGGATATTGTTTACATGAATATTCTCCACAACTGGGAAGACCCTGAACTCTCCATCCGCTTTCCTCGTCACAATGACGGAGATCTCCTTCTCGAAAGGAATGAACTGTTCAAGCACACAAGGACCATGTGCCAGAATATCCCCTGCCAGTTGAAGGTCAACTTCACTCCATAAAACAAGCTGTCCCTTCCCATCATAGCCGCCTCTAGCCGTTTTCAAAACAGAAGGGAAACCAATCACTTGCAGCGCCTGATTTAAATCCTCACGATCATATACCTCAGCAAATGGCGCCACTCTTACGCCAGATTTCTCAATTGCCCGCTTCTCAAGGATTCGGTCCTGCGTGATTCGCAAAATATCCGTCCCTTGCGGAATCCATACCTTCTCAGCAATTCCATCAAGGGAATCCGCATCAATATTCTCAAACTCAAATGTGACGACATCGCTCATCTCAGCAAGCTGCTCCAATGCATCCGCATCATGAAAGGCTGCGGTAATCTCAACATCGGCCACCTGTCCGCATGGGCTGTTCGGCGTTGGATCAAGGACCGCAATCTTAAAGCCTGATTGCTTCGCTGCCAATGCCATCATTCTCCCAAGCTGACCTCCGCCAATGATTCCAATTGTCTGTCCCGGCAAAATCACCCTCATCTGCTCAGTCAAGTTCATCACAACTTTCCATCGATTGTTTTTGCAGCTTCAACGTATACTCCTCAAGCTTCTCGGCTAATCCCTGTTCAAACGTGCCAAGGATCTTCACCGCAAGCAGCCCAGCATTTTTCGCACCTGCCGTGCCGATTGAAACCGTCGCTACCGGAACCCCTCCTGGCATCTGCACGATGGACAGCAAGGAATCCAAGCCATTCAATGCCTTTGACTGCACGGGTACACCAATGACCGGCAAGTTCGTCTTCGCCGCTACCATTCCAGGCAAATGAGCTGCACCGCCCGCACCGGCAATAATCACCTTTAAGCCTCTATGACGGGCACTGCCTGCGTATTCAAACATGAGATCCGGCGTCCGATGCGCCGAAACAATCTTCTTCTCATACTCCACTTCAAACATATCCAAGATCTCACAAGCATATTTCATCGTTTCCCAATCTGAGATGCTTCCCATGATGACTCCAACCTGAGGGTTCATATCTATTATCTCCTCTCCATATAAAAAAGCTGCATGAACACACTTTCCATAAAGAGAAAGCAGCCCACACAGCTTCATCAGCCATGCCATAAGCATCCTAAACGAAGGAAATGCTTACCTCAAAAAAACGTTGAGAATGTGCTTTCCCTCATAGTCCAAAAATTTATTCGGTTTTTGGGTAGAAACTCGCAGGCCATATCCCCGCTATTATATGAGAGAAACATTGCGTATAAATTTGTATTGTATGTTCGTATTCATATTAACAATCCGAACTTTTAACTGTCAACTGAAATTCGAACGTTTTTAAGTTTTATTAGAAAAACGTTCGCTTTTTCTACTCCATTAACTTTCCCTCAAAGATAATCTGCCTAGAAACCGGCACATATTCCGTATTTCCTCCAGAAATCACTTCCTTGAAAATCGGCTTCTCCACCCGCTTCACCGGAAAATATCCTTCTCTTTTCATCCGATCCAAACACGCATCGATCGTCTCGTTGTCCATCAGCTCAAAACGCTGCTTCTTCGGCTTCGCCAATACTACTCGTCCTTTCTTACTTAAATGACTCACCATTAGTGTATCCTATTTTTCGGGAATGCTAAAGGGAAAAGGGGGAGGAATTTAAGAACTGTTTTAGCCAGTAATTAATTAAGCAGATATAATTCCTAAAGGTTCCTCGATATACAACACGTTCACTTCGCTCGACTAACGGTTTAAATTCTGCCCATAATAATAACCAGCCCTCATCAGAACTGGTTATATCATACTCGTTAAGACATTCGTATATAATTCTGTTCGCTAATCTCCGCTTTATCTGCAACTAAGCACCCTTCAAATGCCTTAAACAAAGCTTGGACAGCTCGTTCTTTATTGATTATTTGGATGGCATTCTGATACGCATCCTCATTGTCATATTTCGAAACCTCTACCCACTTCGTTTCGTCATCCAGGCTTTTCAAGAGCATGACATCGCAGCTCACATACTCCTGATAGAGAGCCCTCACCTTATCTTGGATGTCTAAGAAAAGGGCCTCTTTCTCTTTCTGTATGTGATATTCGTATATTTTCACAAACATATTAGGCCTCCTTAGATCTCTGACCTTCAAAAGGATTGCTTGAATGAAGGGCTCCTTTTCTTTCGTATAAGCAGATCGTTCATCTTTATGCTTTATGGCAAGCTGCCGTTTCAAGGACGCATATTCGGCAGCTGCTTCTGGATGCGCCCGGAGGTAATCGCGAAACATCAGCTTATCCCTCCATTCACTGCCATTCCATTTACATACATGCAAGTGACAGGTTCCTTTGCCCCACACACCTTTGCGAAAGAAAAATCTCCCCTTACTCTCAAACGCAGGTTTAGGAACATATTCATACCCTATTTCACATAAAGGTCCTGCAAATAACGCCGCATCCTCTATATCAACAGTGCCGACCATTATGTCGATAATCGGCTTCGCTGCGAGCCCTCTCACAGAAGTACTTCCGATATGTTCAATCATGACTGCATACTGTCCGAGTACCTCTTCAATCCCTTGCTTCTCTCTCTCAAATTGATTCTCCCAACTGGGATCATAAGTCTCTATTTCAACAATTGACTTTGTCATCTACTCACCCCTCTATCTCTCTCAGAAAATCAGCCGTCACACGCTTGAAATCACGTCTTTCCTCTAGATGGGGATAATGATTGCTATAGGGAAAAACATGCAGATAGGCATCTCGAATCCCTTCACTCAATTCAATTGAAAACTCCACAGGGCACTGGACATCATATTGACCGCATAAAACAGCCGTCCTGGCATGAATCCTAATCAATTGCCTTGTCACATCATAGATTAATGCTTCCCTGCTGAA
>NZ_JBJEFJ010000176.1:0-6091 GCF_051873915.1 Pradoshia sp. | reverse complement strand
CCAAATCCCATGTTTTCTTCCCCTTATTTTGGGAATAGTAATAATTTAAATGGAAGATTTATTAAGTTTTACATTTGTTCACATCTATTTATTACAATTGTTCATCGTTTGTGGTATAGTAATTTTGTAAGTGCTACCAATTACTATATGTTTTTCAGCAACTTCATAAAATGGGGTGTAAAAATCATGAGAATGGTTGATGTTATTGAGAAGAAGCGTAATGGGCATGAATTGGATCAGAAAGAGCTTCAATTTGTGATTGAAGGATTTACGGATGGAAGTATTCCGGATTATCAGATGTCAGCCTTTGCGATGGCTGTTTATTTTCAAGGGATGACACAGGAGGAGCGCGTGATTTTGACGCAATTGATGGTTGAGTCAGGCGATCAGATTGATTTGTCCGCGATTGAAGGAGTTAAGGTGGACAAGCATAGTACTGGCGGTGTTGGCGATACGACGACACTTGTTCTTGCTCCGCTTGTGGCGGCGCTTGATGTACCGGTTGCGAAGATGTCCGGCCGCGGGCTTGGTCATACAGGCGGTACGATTGATAAGCTTGAGGCTGTTCCAGGTTTCCACGTGGAGATTTCGAATCAAGAGTTCATTGATTTGGTGAATAAGAATAAAATTGCCGTGATTGGCCAAAGTGGTAATTTAACACCAGCAGATAAGAAGCTGTATGCGCTGCGTGATGTGACAGCTACAGTGGATTCCATTCCGTTGATTGCGAGCTCGATTATGAGTAAGAAGATTGCCGCTGGGGCAGATGCGATTGTCCTTGATGTGAAAACAGGGGATGGGGCATTCATGAAGAACTTGGATGATGCGAAGGAATTGGCTAAAGCAATGGTTGATATCGGTAATGGTGTTGGCCGTAATACGAAAGCGATTATTTCAGATATGAGCCAGCCGCTTGGATTTGCTGTCGGGAATGCACTCGAGATCAAGGAAGCGATTGATACCCTTTCTGGTAATGGACCGGCTGATTTGAATGAGCTTTGCTTAACGCTTGGAAGCCATATGGTTGTCCTTGCAGGAAAGGCGGACACGCTTGAAGAAGCTCGTCAAAAGCTGGAGGAAGTCATGAAGAATGGCCGTGCGCTTGAAGTATTTAAGACATTCCTTGCTTCACAAGGCGGGGATGCGAGTATCGTAGACGAGCCATCCAAATTGCCTCAAGCGAAATACCTAATTGAGGTGCCGGCGAAGGAAGCAGGGTTTGTGGCCAAAATTGCTGCTGAGGAAATCGGCGTAGCAGCTATGCTTCTTGGAGCGGGCAGAGCAACGAAGGAATCAGAAATTGATTTGGCCGTTGGAGTTGTCCTCAATAAGAAGGTTGGAGATGAGGTAGCCAAGGGTGAGTCCCTCGTGACCATTCATGCGAACCGGGAGAATGTTGAGAACGTCATGAGCATGATTTATGAAGCTTATGAAATCAGCGGAGAGAAAACAGAAGCTCCGACATTGATTTATACAGAAATTCACTAATTCATTTTTAGGAAAGTAGGTTCAGGAAGATATGGCTGAAAAGTTAACAAGTTTAATTGACCACACCCTTTTAAAGGCTGATGCGAGAGAAGAACAAGTGTTGAAGATTGTTGAGGAAGCAAAGGAGTACAAGTTTGCCTCTGTTTGCGTTAATCCAACATGGGTGAAGAAATGTGCCGAATTATTGGCTGATACACCAGAAGTGAAAGTTTGTACGGTTATTGGCTTCCCTCTTGGGGCAAACACACCCGAAGTGAAGGCATTTGAAACGAAGAATGCGATTGAAAATGGCGCGGATGAGGTTGATATGGTTATCAATATCGGTGCTATGAAGGATGGCCGTTACAACGAGGTTGAGGCGGACATTAAGGCAGTCGTTGAAGCAGCGAAGGGTAAAGCACTCGTGAAGGTCATTATCGAGACATGCCTATTAACAAAAGAAGAAATCGAGAAAGCATGCCAATTGGCTGTATCAGCTGGTACAGATTTCGTGAAGACATCCACTGGGTTCTCAACAGGAGGAGCGACAGTTGAAGATATCGCTCTTATGAGAAAAACAGTTGGACCGGAAATCGGCGTGAAAGCATCTGGGGGCGTTCGCAGTCTTGAAGATGCACAAGCAATGGTGAAAGCAGGAGCAACGCGAATCGGGGCAAGCTCCGGTGTATCCATTGCTAAAGGGGAAACAGCAAGTTCTGATTATTAATGGGGAATAAATGGGTTCATTTTGGCAGAAGCTAGAAATGGACAGGTCCTCATTTTTTGGCCCCGTCTCTTCTAAGGAAACGGGGCTTATTTACGGCCACAGGATGGAAAATTTTGGGAGAACATCTTAGCGGAGGGAAACATGAAATATCTCATCTCAATCATCGGGATTTTAATTGTACTAGGATTAGCTTATATCGTTAGTAATAACCGAAAAGACATTAAGTTTAAATATATCGGTATCATGATAGTGCTGCAGGTTCTGTTGACACTATTGCTGCTCAATACGAAGGTTGGCTATTTCATTATTCGCGGCATTGCGATTGTATTTGAACAGCTTCTTCGATATGCAGAAGAAGGCATTGTCTTTGTTTTTGGAGGAATTGCCAATGAAGGACAGGCGCCATTCTTCCTGACAGTGCTCCTGCCAATCGTCTTCATTTCTGTCTTGATTGGTATTTTGCAGCATTTTAAGATTCTCCCATTCATCATGCGGGGAATTGGTTTTCTGCTCAGCAAGGTCAATGGAATGGGGCAGCTGGAGTCGTATAATGCGGTTGCATCAGCCATGGTTGGTCAATCAGAGGTTTTCATTACGGTAAAAAGGCAATTGGACCAGCTGCCTCCAAATCGTTTGTACACTTTATGTGCCTCAGCAATGTCGACCGTTTCGATGTCAATTGTTGGTTCATATATGACGATGATCAAACCTGAATACGTCGTAACAGCCCTTGTGCTGAACCTCTTTGGCGGATTTATCATTGCCTCCATTATCAACCCATACAAGGTTGAC
The DNA here is from genome assembly GCF_051873915.1 of Pradoshia sp. Taxonomy (NCBI): domain Bacteria; kingdom Bacillati; phylum Bacillota; class Bacilli; order Caryophanales; family Bacillaceae; genus Pradoshia; species Pradoshia sp. Next base: position 3,105 of record NZ_JBJEFJ010000176.1, on the reverse strand, counting down.
CCTGCTGAGGATATTCTTCCAGTGGAGGAAGTCGGCAAGAAACAAACCTTCTTCGAGATGATCGGGGAATATGTGATGGATGGCTTTAAGGTTGCCATCGTCGTTGCTGCGATGCTCATCGGATTTGTCGCCTTGATTGCCTTTATTAATGGCACATTCGATCAAATCTTCGGGGTTACCTTCCAGCAGTTACTTGGCTATATCTTTGCCCCTGTTGCTTTTATCATGGGGATTCCTTGGAGCGAGGCGGTTTCTGCCGGGGGAATCATGGCAACGAAGCTTGTGACCAATGAGTTTGTCGCCATGGTCAGCTTGACGGATATTGCCGATACGTTCAGTGAACGGACGCTAGGTATTCTATCTGTCTTCCTCGTCTCATTTGCGAACTTCTCATCTATTGGGATTATTGCCGGAGCGGTTAAAGGGCTGAATGAACGTCAAGGAAATACGGTCGCCCGCTTTGGATTGAAACTTCTATACGGAGCAACACTTGTCAGCATCCTTTCTGGACTGATTGTCGGGCTCATCATTTAAGCAGATTCCTCCTGGAATCTGCTTTTTTCTTGTCTATGATTTAACTTTTGCTGTTTTTCGTTATACTATAGGGTAGTTAATAAAGACGAATGTAGAGAGTTGTGATAGATATGCAAGAATTAACATGCGAGATTAAAGCGCGGGACAGTAAGAAAATGAAAGGCGGTTTCCCGTTAATTTATAAAAATGCAGTGGCCAACCCAGAACAGCTTCGGGACGAAGGAAGCATTCTGAATCTAGTGGATGAGAAGGGTCAGTTCATTGGAAAAGGTTATTATGGCAATCAAAATAAGGGAATTGGCTGGGTTTTGACACGTAAGCGCAGTGAAGCCATTGACCAGTCATTTTTTGATGCGAAAATAACAAAGGCCCTGCGCGCACGTTCAGCCTACTTTACGAGTGAAAAAACAACAGCCTTTCGCGTATTTAATGGGGAAGGTGACGGCATTGGCGGGCTGATCATCGATTATTATGATGGCTTCTTCGTTATCCATTGGTATAGCCAGGGAATTTACACCTTCAAAGAGATGGTGATTGCCTCGTTACAGAAATGGGAAGGCGGATATAAGGGCATCTATGAGAAAAAACGCTTTGATACGAAGGGGAAATATATTGAGGATGATGACTTCGTTGCAGGTGTGCGTGGAGAATTCCCGCTGATCGTAAAGGAAAACGGGGCGAACTTTGCCGTTGATTTAAATGATGGCGCCATGGTTGGCGTATTCCTTGACCAGCGTGATGTGCGCCGTACAATTCGTGACCGCTATGCAAAAGGCAAAACGGTGTTAAATATGTTCTCCTATACAGGGGCGTTCTCTGTGTTTGCAGCTCTTGGGGGAGCCAAGAAGACAACGAGTGTGGACCTTGCCAACCGAAGCTATGCAAAGACGATTGAGCAGTTCAGCATCAATGGCATTGATTATGAGAGCCAGGACATCATTGTGGAGGATGTATTTAAATACTTTAAGTATGCAGCAAGGAAAGAATTGAAATTTGATATGGTGATTCTTGACCCGCCAAGCTTTGCAAAATCGAAAAAATTCACCTTCAGTGCAGCGAAGGATTATACGAACCTCTTGAAAGAAACCATTGCGATTACAGAAAGAAACGGCATGATTGTCGCCTCAACAAACTGCAGTGCGTTTAATATGGACAAGTTCAAAGGATTCATTGATAAAGCCTGCAAGGATATGAAATGCCGTTACCGCATACGCGAGGAATTCTCACTCCCGACTGATTTCAAAACGATACCTGAGTATAAGGAAGGGGACTATCTAAAGGTCGTCTTCATTGAATTGATTGGATAAAAATAAGAGGAAGCCGCTTTATGAGAGCAGCTTCCTCTTAACTTTTTAGAAGAATAAAGCACCGAGGGCAAATCCGCCAATTAAGCCAAGAGCCAGCGGGTAACCCCAGCCCCAGCCCCAGCCCCAACCCCAGCTATAGCCTCCGCCTTGTCTGCCGCCGTTTGGTCTAATCCAAACATGCTTATTCGTAACACGGGTGATAACGCCAGTATGTTTCCGGCCGTGAATATCGGTAATGCACACATTACGTCCGATATTTCTATTACAAAGCTCATAATAATTCATGAGGAAAGAACCTCCTTCCTGAATCGGTTTCTCTGTATTGTATTTTTGTTTGGACAACTTGCCTGTTTATATACCTATAAGAATCGTTTTTTATTGATGCGGAACACAAAAGGGGGGCATTCATACAATGGCTAAAAAAGGGGGGAAGGGTGCAATATGTATACGTATATGGATCTATTATCAATCCTTGGAATCGGCGGGGCCCATCCAGGCGGAATCAAGGCGACTGATATCATGCTCGGAGGGGAACCCATTAATCAGCAGACAGTCATTCTTGATGCAGGATGCGGAACTGGGCAGACGAGTGCTTATCTTTCATCGCGCTATGGAGCCCAAGTTGTGGCGCTTGATAACCATCCCATAATGGCAGAAAAGGCGAGACAGCGTTTCAGCACGCTAAGCCTGCCGGTTCAGGTCATCGAATCCTCGCTTGAGAACATGCCTCTTGCATCAGGCTCAGTGGATTATTGTTTGTCCGAATCTGTCCTTTCCTTCGCGGACTTTTCTCCATCCGTGAACGAAATTCACCGGGTTTTGAAAAGTAACGGCGTCCTCTATGCGATTGAATTGACTATAGATGGACCAGCAGGACAAGGGGAAAGGCATGCGATTGGGTCCTTCTATGGATTCAAGCAAATGTGGACAGAAGGGGAATGGAAGGCAGCATTCCATCATGCGGGGTTCCGTGATGTACAAATTCAAGAGCTTCCATCCTTTTATGATGATGAGGAGCCGCTGACTGATTTCCTCCCATCTGAGAACATACCGGAGCAAATCTTCCAGGTGCTCTCTGCCCATGAGCAAATGCTCAAGCAATACCGACATTTGATGAATTACCGGATTATACGGGCTCAAAAGTGAAGGGGAGGTAGTTTTTGATGGATGCGGGATTAGAAACCGCTTCTTTCTTTTCCTGCTCCTTGTTAGCTGATAGCCCCTACAAAGGGGAGCTGATTTACGGCTGTTCATTTCGCCCATA
>NZ_JBJEFJ010000175.1:0-6098 GCF_051873915.1 Pradoshia sp. | reverse complement strand
GTTCGAACATAAATCTCCCCATAATAAAAAGGCCGACAAACCGGCCCTTCAACACATCATCTGCACAGCCAGTCTCATTGAACCGGCTCCTCCTCTGCCTTCCGATACTTCTGCTTCGTCGCCTCTCCCCCTCGAAGATGCCTGATCGACTTATGATAATCAAGAATCTCCTTCACCTCATTGGCCAACTCCGCATTAATATCCGGCAGACGCTCCGTCAAATCCTTATGGACAGTACTTTTGGATACACCAAACTCCTTCGCAATCACGCGAACAGTTTTTCTCGTTTCCACGATATACTTCCCAATCTTGATAGTTCTTTCTTTGATGTAATCGTGCAATTCACTCGCCCTCCCTATTTGTAATAAGAGGAGTACAAGATAGAGACTCGCGGCTTATAAATAAAAATGAATGCTTATATAGAAAGAGTGTTAACTTTTCTTAGATCGCTGATAGAATATGACGATTCCCACCTCTAGAGCCCTCTCTCGCTAATTCAGGTTTGTAACAGTTTATTAGCTTGGTTCCATGTTTATGCACAAAATCCACAATAAGGACAAGATAACACCTTCTTTTTTCCCTGGTCTGCCTATTAAATCATATGCCTGGCCATTACAAATATCGCTGGCATTCGCCTACTTTTGGAAATAAAAATGAGGATATTTCCCGAGAAATAGATGGATATCCGTCGAATAAAAACACCCCTGGGCGAATTATCGCCCAAGGGTGTGATGACCATTAGTTACCGGTTTCTTCTCCAGTTTCTGTACTGTCGCTATCTTCAGTTGTAGTTTTTTCATCTTTTTGATCAGCTGCTTTTTCTTCTGCTTTTGATTGGTCAGCTTTTAATGAACTTAACGGTTTGTCGAGATAGTCTAATGGATTGACGGCTGTTTGGTCTTTCCTGATTTCAAAGTGGACATGGTTGCCGGCTTCAGCATTGATTCCGCTTGTGGAACTTTTCGCGATTGCTTCGCCTTGTTTGACTGTTTCGCCTTCCTTGACTTCAATATCAGTTACGGAAGAGTAATGAGTTTCCATGCCTTTTTCGTGTTCAATGACGATGCTGTTTCCAAGCAATGCGTCTTCTTGAACAGATGTTACCTTACCGCTCATGGATGCGATGACTTCGAATTCTTTGCCATCTTTCATGGCGTAGTCAATGCCTGTATTTGGCTGATACGTATTATTATAGAAAACGAGTGATGCCTCTTGCTGTTTTGTATCACCGTTGACATCATAGAATTCCTTCTTGATGACAGCTGAATCAGCTTCCGCCATTGGGATTGTAAATGTTTCAAGTGAATTATTTACTTCAATGGATGGCTCTGTTCCTTCGCTTGTTATGTTCTGTCTTGTTTCAGATGGCTCTTTTGTGAATTCATCATCACTTGCTTGATACACTAAAACTCCTGTCAAAAGGACGGCTGCACTTGTAATATAGATTGCTGGTAAGAACCAACGTTTCTTTGTGATACCTTTCCATTTTGACGATTGAGAAGATCGCTTCTTTTCTTCCTCTCTCATTTTCATCACCTCTGGCATCATTCTGAACACTTTTCAGAAAATATATACATGAGACAGGAAAAATTTTTTAGTTTATGCATTTTCTATTAAAAGTATGCAAAAAAAAGACTGCCGCAGCAGTCCTTTATTTCTTCGCAGTAGTATAGGTGGGCAGGTAAGCAGTTGCCTCCTTGATGCTGATATCCTTATAGTAGTGCGCGAGGATGTCCTTGTAGGTCTTTCCTTCCTTTGCCATACCGTTCGCTCCGTATTGGCTCATACCGACGCCATGGCCGTAGCCCTTTGTTGTGATGACGATATCATTTCCTTTTCGGTACCAGGTGAAGTCGCTCGATTTGAGGTTGAGCTTTTCACGAACCTCTTTGCCGGTGAGTGTCTTGCCGCCGATTTTGATTTGGGCGATGCGCTTTCCTTCGGTGCGGGAGATAATCTGGCCGATGTCGGTCTTGCTGCCGACCTGGATGCCGAGCATGCGCTCAAATTCATTCAAGGCCATCTTTGTTTCTTGAAGATATTTGGGTGAATCTTTATCCCATGGACTTTCGACACTGCGCAGGTATGGGAGCGGATTCTGCCAATAGTCCTCTGAATTTTCCGTGTAGCCGTTGCTCGTGGAGAAGAAGGATGGTGTGATTAATTCATCCTTATACGTCAGAATCTGCCCTCTCGTCGCTTGGACAGCCTCTTCAATCCTTTTTCGCTTTTCCTCATATTGATTGCCCCACTGTGCCCGCAGCTCCTCATCACTTAAGTATACTTGGTCATTGACCGTATCGGTGATGTCAGCATTTGATGGGAGATCCTTTTTCTTTTGGGCCGTTAAGGTCTTTGTCACAAACGTCCTGGCCGTCAATGCCTGTGCTTTCAGCGCCTCCATCTCGAAGCTTGCCGGCATTTCAGCAGCGACGACCCCGACGACGTAATCCTCTAGATTGACGGTTTCGACCGTATTGGTTTTATTACGGAATACATTAATACTTGCCATGGGATCATCCTCCTTTGGCTTTTCCTTCGGTGTTGATGCTGGTTGTGCGGCGGTTTCCTTCTTATCTGAGAAAGGTGCCACCAGGAGAGCTGGTATAAGAATAACAACAACGGCAATGACGCTTAGTGTGACAAGGACTGGCTTCCAATGCTTCATATATGGCTTTCTCCCCTCTATTCAGTTATCCAATACTCTTCATATGTATGAACTGACAGCGGGAAATATGTACAGGTTAGCCCTTTCGTTTTTGGTATTCTCGAATAGAAGCTATGAGTATGAAGACGAAAGCTGCGGCAAGAATGAGGTTTAATAGGACATTCACTAATTTGAAGATGATGATGGCAATAACCAGCAACAGGATGATCTTGATGAGCAGACTGCTGTCTAGATTCTTCATTCTGATTCACCTCCTTCCTAACATTCTATCAAACTTTCATTATTTTCAAACAATTATCCCCATTATCAACATGCTGTGTATAACTTTGTGGATAAATCGTGGAAAAATACTTTTAGACGAATTCCTACAAAAATTTCACTCTCAAACTTAGTGTAATCATGTTTATTTTTCTGAAGTGTCATTTTTACCATTGAATATGTGGATAATCCTGTGCATAACTAAGCCTATTATGTGCATAACTTGTTGAAAGTTTGTGAGTTAGTCTGTGGATAATTGTGCATAAACTGTTGATATGTCTATTTAGGATATCCTTTTCAGAGAATGGAGTACGCAATACAAAAAAGCCAGACCATGAGCCTGGCTTTCGATACATTGCTATGAATAAAATTAGGCATTTTCAGCGATAATTTCGGTTTGTTCCTTTGTTTCATTAATGCGTTCGATGTCTGCACCTAAGGATGCCAATTTTCCGTGGAAGTTTACGTATCCGCGGTCAAGATGCTTAAGCTCAGTTACGCGGGTAACGCCATCAGCCACTAATCCAGATAGGATCAAGGCTGCAGCTGCACGTAAATCCGTTGCAGAAACTTCTGCTCCTTGCAGGTTCGCATCACCGGAAATGATAACAGAGCGCCCATCAATCTTGATGTCAGCGTTCATGCGGCGGAATTCCTCCACATGCATGAAGCGGTTTTCGAAGACCGTCTCTGTGATCATGCTTGTGCCTTTTGCACGAAGCAATAGGGCCATCATCTGTGATTGCATATCTGTTGGGAAACCTGGGTGTGGCATTGTCTTGATATCCACAGCTTTCATGATATCTGGACCAATTACACGAAGACCATCTTTCTCTTCCTGAACGATAATACCCATCTCTTCCATTTTGGCAACAAGGGATGATAAATGTTCTAAAACGGCTCCTTGTACTAGGACATTTCCTCCTGTAATTGCCGCAGCAACCATGAATGTTCCTGCTTCGATACGGTCTGGGATAATGTGATGTTCTGTGCCGTAAAGTTTGTCTACACCTTCAATGCGAATCGTTGCTGTGCCAGCACCTTTCACTTTAGCGCCCATTTTGTTCAAGTAGTTCGCCAAATCAACAATTTCAGGCTCTTTTGCGCAGTTCTCAAGAATCGTTAGACCATCGGCTAGAGCAGCTGCCATCATAATGTTTTCTGTTGCACCCACACTTGGGAAGTCCAAATAAATCTTCGCACCTTTAAGACGACCATCAACCTCTGCTTCAATGAAACCATTGCCGACTCTGACTTTTGCACCCATTGCCTCGAATCCTTTTAAATGCTGGTCAATCGGGCGGGACCCAATCGCACAGCCGCCAGGAAGTGCTACGCGAGCTTTCCCGTTACGCGCTAAAAGGGAACCCATCACGAGGACAGAAGCACGCATTTTGCGAACATATTCAAATGGCGCCTCATCAAATAACGGCTTAGAAGCATCAACGGTTACCGTATTGTTACTGAAAGTTACTTCTGTATTTAAGTTACGGATTACTTCGTTAATCGTATATACATCGGATAGTTCCGGAACGTCTTTAAGAACGCTTTTTCCTTCACTTGCTAATAATGTTGCAGCTAATACAGGTAAAACGGCGTTTTTAGCACCCTCTACTCGAACTGTACCTTCCAACCTGTTTCCGCCGCGGACAATGATCTTTTCCAAATTTATTCCCCTCCGCGTTCAATATCTCTATATTAGTATTCAAATGCTATTATCGGTGTGCCAATGGTAACGGTTGTTCCTTCCTCCTCCTGTGTTTCGCGGAATGCAAGCTGAAGGTTAACCCCATTTGGCAGCGTATTTTCAAATTGTTTGCTGTTAGCAGAAATTGATATGAAATCGCTCTCTACAGCACTTTCCACTGACGTTGCATCAAATAATTTCATCCAGTTTTTATAAACAACCTTATCCATAGTATCACCGGTTCTCACCTTTAGACAAGCGAAATAATCAGGTTCATTTTTAAATAAACCTTTCTTCCCGGTTTTCATTTGCTTACGGATATAAGCTGCATGTCCGTCTGACCATTTCTCACCCTGAATAGAGTACAAAATCGCAATTTCATTACGTTCATCAGACATTACCTTAATAGTAGAACGTACACCCAATTCCTCATCGACACGACTGCCTGTCCATGCCTGGTAATCAGAAGTATTCTCCTCTGTCCACACATAGTCAGTAAACCGTTCTTTAACCTCGGATGTCACAACTGACAGACTTCCCTTTGTACTTGAGCGCGCTAAGATACTCCAGCCCAAAACATCAGCGTCTGGATTTATCTCGAAAACTCGATCAACGATTTTTTCTAAATCACTCGTTGCCAAAGCTTCTGTCGTTTTATTCCCTACATATAAAAGCATCAAACCAACAATTACAGGTAATACGACCTTTTTAAGCATGTACCTCACTCTCCCCATAGAGCTAGTTTGCCCCAAAGAGAGGTATGTAAATACATAAGTCCGTTCGTCATCATCTGACATTACTCAAACAAAAGCGGTAATTGCCGTGAATATCCCAAATACGTCAGGAAAAATCCGCTCACTGTCGACCCAATCGCGATTGTCAGCAAAATATACAGCACTCTTGCCTGTACAACCCGGCCAGCCCGAAGCAGCTTATCGAAATGGATCGCTTGCAGCGCCCACCATGTCACCCCTATAAAAAATAAATGACTGATGATACTGATTAAAGCTTGAAATCCAAAACTACTCATGATCATTTCCCTTCTATACCCAGAGATATACGATAACAGTGTAACATATTTATTTCCTGTCTTCCTCTTTTTCTGCAATTAATCGACTAATTTCTGCAAAAAAGTCCTTAATCCCTATAAATATAAGTAAAAATGTTTGGTAATATCAATCAATCCTTCAGAAAACTAGATCGATACGCCTAATAAACATCCATACTATTGTAAACCATTCCTCCCCCTAACACACTTACAAAATGGTAAGTTTCTAAACTAATTTTCGCATCTAGAACCATACACTGGAAAAATGTAAGCCCATTTGGGGAGGGAGAAAAGTTATAGGCATCATCTCGAATGAATCTTCTCGTAAACAGACTGTGTTATTTAGGTGTCCTGCGTAGATTTTTCTCTCGAAAAGGCTCTCAATATCAAAATGGCGTCATTTATAGTTCCTTTTGAAGACAATATCCTCTAAAATC
>NZ_JBJEFJ010000174.1:0-6192 GCF_051873915.1 Pradoshia sp. | reverse complement strand
CCGCAAAACATCCAATCCAGAGAGCGGTCTAAATCAATCGTTCCGGGCAGGGATTACACATTTGAATGGGAAATGGAGCCTAAAGATTATGTATTTAAGGCTGGGAACCAGATTGGAATTGTTCTTATTGCCAGCGATTACGACTACACGATTCGTCCTAAAGCCGGTACAAAAATCACTGTAATACCAACTCGCAGTGAAATTACATTGCCAATTGTCGGCGGGCGTAATGCTTTAAATGAATAGAATGAATAAAGGAAGGATTAGGCTTAGCGAGCGATATGGCATATGACTTGCTGAAAATATGGCAGTTTACTCATTTTATTCATAGTAAGAAGGCTATGAAAATGAGTAATTATTCGTAAAGATATATTGCCAGAAGGCAATAGAACTTGTCGGAGACGGCGGGATATACTGCTTAATAAAAGATGTATATAGAAGAGCACCTGCTAAAACAAGTAGGTGTTTTTCTTTGATGGGAAACGATGCAAGTAGTTTAAAATAGGTGTAGTGGTACCTGTAATAATCTTGCGGTTTGTCAAATAGATCATGATTAGATGGGGTGATGAACATCAATGTCAGCATTAGAACATATCTTCAGGATTTTCCGTATATAGACTATAGTAAAAACGATTATTGGGTGAATCTGGACGATTCATACTGCAAAGAAGTTTATAAGCGGCAATATAGGATGAACAGTGGATTTATCTATGGAGGAATTTCATTCATCATAGATGGCGAAAATCGTACTGAAATCCTCTCGACAGATGATCTGCACAGCACATGGTTAGACCTTATGCTTTATTACAGTAATTACACTTTTAACTATAAAGAGAAGTTCATTATTTTTATGGGCCATGCGGACAATAAACTCGTTAATAATGCTGATAAAGACAATCCACATGTAAGATTAATATATGACGAAACGAGTACAGAGTGGATTCCGGTTTCGATTATGAAGCAGGCGGTACTAGATGGATTCCTTCACTTCATGCAAATCATTGATCGTAGTATTATGGAAGATTTATATGATGAGGATGGAGACCCCTTTGACTTTCCAGTAGAGCTAAAAGATTTACTTCATTTATTTGATTCATTAGTAGAGTAGTGAACGATGGGACGTTGCATGATTTATATAATAAGTTTGACCCACAAAACCTGTGCGTCCTCCTTCTTTCTAAGATTGTATAGTTATTGCGCAATTTAATTCGCAAGAAAAGAAGCAGCAATTAAAAACGTTCAGATCGAAATCTGAACGTTTCAAAAAGATGCTCTGCATTCAGGACATTGTTGCCCATACGTTTGTCTTTTCATGATTGTATGACACTTTGTACAACTTACCATCCTTGATTCTTCCTTTAACATTGTTTTTCTGTCTAAAAAGCTTCCTGTCCCTTTCACAAAATAGCTAAAATATAAAGCTATCATGACTCCTGTAACCATTAGACCAATCAAAAGAATCATTTTCGGCAGCCTCCATTCCAAAATATTCCTTGCTAACCATTATACCATATATTTACATATACTCTGTGCTTTATAAGCATATGTAAGTTCTTTCGTAAAGAATTTGATAAAAAGACTAAACATTTTAGGGTGTCAATTGGTGAATGGATACGATGTTGGTTGATTGGTAATTTATGTTAAAATAAAAGAGGCTGTTAATATTATCGTACTCTTGGAGGTGAAGGGGAATGGAAATCATCATGACCATCTTTATTGGCGTATTTATTATGTTTATTGGCCTTTTAGTACTCAAGAAAAAAGCTCTCTTTTTAGTGAATGTTGTTTTGTGGAATGGTGTTACTGGGAACGAAAAGTGGTTATCTCGAATCTTTGGGACTATTCTATTGGTGGTTGGATTTTTCGTTATCCTATTGCCTTTCTTCATGTAAATCATTTGACAGCTTCAGTAAGAAATTTCAGTATTCTTAAACTACTACCGTGTTGTGGTTTACAGCAGGATTAGAAACAGGTTAACAAATAAAGGCTGGGAGAAGTAAGGAGGTAAAGGGGATATCAAATTCTTGGGAAAGACCCAAAATAAACATTCAAAGAACGGAGAGTGAGTTGGCTTTGGATATCATTGGCTATACAGTTTATTCAGGCTCTATCGTCTTTTTAATGATTAATTGGAGTGCGCTTCCTGAAAAAGTGCCAGCACATTTCAATGCAGCGGGGGAAGTTGACCGCTTTGGTCCAAAGGTAGAAATGATTATATTGCCGATTGCAGGGGCCTTCGTTGCAGGTTTAATGCAATGGATAGAAAGGTTTCCGGAGAAACATAATTATCCTCAACGATTAAATGAAAATAATGTCAAAGAATTTTATTTGGTTAGCAGAAAAATGATGAATCGTTTAAAAAATATCTGTTTACTTTTTTTTGCTTTAAGTTCATTTGAAATCATCACCATTGCACAAGGATTGGAGAATCCATTAGGAAATTGGCTCTTTCCAGCTTTAATCGTTAGTGTGGCTATCGTCATCGTGTATGGAATAATCAAACAAGTAAAGATTAGATAACTTTATACAAATTGGGGAAATATCTCATATCAAGGGCTTTAATCAGCTCTTTTTTATTATGCAGCTATCGGGTCAGGCTAACGAAAGAATAGATTACTGCGTACTGAAGCAGATCAATATACTAATTCAATAATTGGTTGAAACGTTGGGATAAGAGGAGGAAAGGCCTAAAATGTCACCTTCAAAGAAAATGCCTTTAGAAATTATGATGAATATTTTAGCACTAGTAGTTCTTACTTTAGGTTTCTTCCAAGTGTTCTATAAATGGACTGTTTTAGGAGGTGATGATGTAAAGGGATTTATTGCGTTGCCACTAATAGCAGTTATAGTCTGGGGAGCATTTACATACATAGAAAAGTCTGATGAAAACATTAATTTACCCATATTGATAAGTGAAGATAAAGCTATAAATCGTCAATATAACAGATTGTTGGTGAATATTCTTAAAAATAGTATTGTAATTGGATTAATAATTGTAAATTGGGGAGATTTAAACTCTTTGATGTAGGTTGTAATAATAAGGCTCCGTTAAAAATAATATTGATAACAGAATACTATTGATGAAGTTTCGGGTCAGTGGCTCCTGCTTGATTAGCGGAAGAAGAACGTTATCGTATAAATAAATTTCTGACTTTTTATTGAACCTCTAGTTACGTAAGGTTTCAGTACCCTTATGAAAACAGACTGAAATAACGAACCTCCATTTTCGGGATTAAAATGGAGGTTCTTCTTTTTGCGGTTATATGGCAGCCATTATTTAATGGCAAAGTAGGCTGTTTTCATATCGCTTTGACCATCACTTCCTTCAGGAAAAGCGTTTATTTCAAGCAGGTAATCATCATATCCCTTTACCATTCTATAATAGGCGCGTAATGGATATGTGCTGCCTGGCATAAACGTCGTCTCTCTATCTCCTGGACTCAACAGTTTGTCTGCTGCACCTAAAGCGAGATAGACTGATCCGCCATTATTACTCGGGATTCCGCCGCCTTCAAGGTTATCCGCTGTAAAACTGATATTAATTCCAGTGACACCGCCAAACTCAGAGGCTGGGAATTCTTTTGGTACCATTACTTCATAGTCTATTATGTTCAGTTCGACATCATCAGGTAAATCTAAATCTTCTTTGTGGATTGCATCATATTCATTACCTTCTTCATTGTTTTCATCCAGTGCTTTCTGTACATATTCACTATTGTCGCTTTCACTTGTGATTTTATTGAGTTTCACATAAACAGGGTGGTATTTCTTATCTTCCGTAGAATAGATGGTTGTTTTCATGTATGTACCAAATGGAATCGGCTTCTTAGGGTCTAATGCTTCAGTATAATCGATTGCATTTCCCACATCAGCTGCCATTGCTGTACTTTCTTCCGCTTCTGACTTTTCTTCCTCATCCACTTCTTGATCTTCGCTCGTTTGCGGTTCCGAAGTGTCCTTTGCTTTTGTTTGACTCTCAACTTCCTCTTTAGGTGATGCGGCTTCGTTGCTGCAGCCCGCCATCACACCAGTAATGATAATAATACCAAGGCACACGACTAATAAATTCCTCATCCTCATAACCATCCTCCGATGTTCTTATTTAGAGTATATATACCCAAAAACAGAATAATCTGCAAATTTATTGTACCAAAAAATACCTTGGTAATAAATGATAAATAAAAAATCAGCGTTTACGAGAAAGAAGGAGCTGCCCGTAAAAGTCAATCTTCATTGACTTATGGGACAGCCCCTTCTATTTATCTATTCAATATAAACCGACCGTACCATAGTCCTGATCGATTCCTTACCATTCGCATGCTTCGTCTTAACATCAACAGTCATATTGTAAACGCCCGGTTTTGAAACCTTCGGCAGCTTGGCTGTGTATGCGGCTCCGTTTGCTGTTTTAGGAACGATATTTTGCTTAAGTTCGTTTCCATCCGGTCCGCTGAATTTAATGGAAAGGCTTGTTGATCCTGCTTGCTTCGGTGTTTTCAAGGTGAAGGATGTTTGGTCAGCCTTGCCCTTTCCGGCCATCTCAAGCTCTAGCTTCTCAACTTCGTCAAAGGAGGATACAAGCAGATAGGCATCCTTGGTGTTTGCTGCCTTCATTTGCACCGTCCAGGAGCCTTCAGCGAGCTCAACCTGCTGGAATGAATAGAGGCTTGCGCCAGAAAGAATGGTCTCATCTTTTATTGGGGCTGAAGCTTTCATAACCGTTCCGTCTGGTGCAACCAGCTCGACAGCCGTGTCATGGCTGGCTGTGTAGACGGAGATGGTTCCGGTTGTTTTGGCAGGGACATAGATTTCTTTTTTCGTTAATTGATTATCTGAGAGCTTGCCCCCGGTGATATAACTGGAGGATTCACTATGAATGGAAGTGTCCATTTGATTGACTGTTTCAGTATTAGCGGATAATTGGCTGACAGCGGCACTGCGTAAATAAGGCTCAATTCGGGAAAAGACTTTGGAGCCTTGGCGGATATTATCGTGGTCGATTGTGCTGTCGGTGAATAAATGTGTGCCATATGGCAGCTTTGCACTGGTCGCTGTGACGAGGCCGTCATTGGCACCAAAGGAAGATAAGTAGGCTCCGCCGAGTGCTAGGGCAGAGAAGGCAGGGCCTTTGTTCGTTCCAGCTACTGTATAGTATTTATTCTTGCTGCGGTTCGTATGGCTGTCAGTGGAGGAGCGGAATTTGGCCATTTCACCGACCTGAAGGGAATAGGTGCCGGCATCATTCTGACCAAGCAGTTCCCCGAGCCATCCCGCATACCAGCTGTATGATAGGTCTGCAAGCTCAGAGCCATGATGAGGTGAGCCTAATGTAATCACCCTGCCCACATAGGGGTGGGCTCCGTAGTGAATCAGCGCTGCCTGGGTATCAGGTCCCCCTTTGCTGTGGGCGATAATATTCACTTTTTGTCCGTTAAAGTGGCGTGATATCTGTCCGAGCATGGAGGCGAGCAGGCGCCCGTTTGTGTATTGATTTTCAGAGCCATTGCCGGCTGCGTCATACAGCTGGACGAAAACGGTCTGATATCCGGCATCATATGCCTTCGTATACATATCATTGACACCGTGATACGTTGTTTCCCCATACCAGCTTGTTGAGCTTCCGTTCTTTCCTTGGACAAAGACAATGGGCGGTTTCGACGAATTGTAATTTGGTGGACGGTCACCGAGGAACCACTCACCAGGGGTAAAGGTTTCACCCGGCGGCTTCAGCTTCCCCGCTGATACATCTGAAGACAGACCAAACGGCGCAATAATCATCAAACATAAGAAAATAGCCAAGAATCTTCTCGTCAATCGACTGTTCATTAAAATCCTCCATTACATTCGTTTTTTTTGAATACAAGGAATTGTATGAAGAGAAGAGATGCCTTATTCTGTAACAAATGACTCATAAATGGATTGATAAAGGACGGTCAAAATGAAAGGATTAGATGAAGAAATTATATTCTTAAAAGCGGGCACGGAAGATGTTGAGGAAATTTATCCATTTAGCAAAGGACAGATGGAGCATTATGAAACTCGACCCAAATGGACCTTGCGTCTGTTTTAGCATTTGTGAAAAAGAAACTTAGCTCTCAAATCTAGCAGTATAAGGTGATTTACGAAAATGGAAGGAAGATTGTATATGTGTATTTCTACTATTCTGGTGATGGACTGGAGGTAGAGTATCTC
>NZ_JBJEFJ010000173.1:0-30760 GCF_051873915.1 Pradoshia sp. | reverse complement strand
TTATATTAACATAATTAAAATGGTTAAAAATCAAGTAGACGGGTAAAGAATTCCGAAGATATAACTATATAAAAAAACAAAAGAGGAGTGAAGAAGATGCCCAAAATATCTCGAATTGAATTAGTTCAGCAAAACGAGCAGCCCGTACTTGCCATTCGGACGATGACTTCGATTGAAAAGCTTCCGCAATTAATCGGCGAGAGCTATCAAAAGATGGCAGATTATTTAGCGGAGCTTGGGGAATGTTTATCAGATGTTCCTTTCGTTGCGTATCATAATATGGATATGCATCATTTGGATGTGGAAATAGGCTTTCCTGTGATGAAGAAACTGCCCGATAAAGGCGATTTGAAGTCAGGATGTATTCCTGAAAGCAGGTCAATTTTCTGCATGTATCTCGGTCCATATGGCGACATAGAGCCAACTTATAATGAAATGGCTGAATTTATGAAGCAAAATGGCTATGAACCAACCGGGACAGCCTATGAATATTATTACAATGATTCTGATTTTCCGGAGAAGGTACGATTAACGAAAATTGTTATGCCGATTAAATGAGAAGTGCAATAAAAAGAGGACCTCAGCGTGCTTGCTGAGGTCCTCTTTGATTTGAATGCGTTACCCATGTAACAAGATTATTCTCCCCGCTTCCCCCATAAAACACGAAATCCTACTTTTTTGTTGGGAGGAAGAAGGTAAATGTCGTACCGTGTCCTAATTTGCTCGATACCTCGATTTTGCCGCCGTGGCCATGAATAATGTTTTTCACGATGGCAAGCCCTAAACCGGTGCCAGCACGGCCCCTCGTTCTAGCCTTATCCACCTTGTAGAAGCGTTCGAATACAAACGGCAGCTCTTCAGCAGATATTCCAACTCCTGTATCCTTGATCTCAAATATGATTCCGTTAGGACCTGTACGCTGAATGATACGCACCTCTCCGTTTTGCGGTGTATGGCGCAGAGCATTATCGACAAGGTTTGTAAATACTTGCTCCATACGGTCAGGATCAAATAATAGAATAGCATCTGGCTGGGTGATTTCGGCCACAATCTTGATTTGTTTTTCCTTTGCCAGTCCTTTGAATTTCTTCACTATTCGCTCGATAAAGCTGCCAATTTCCACCTCAGATTTATTTAAGGAAAGATGACCTGCCTCCATACGGGCGAGGTCCAGCAGTTCATTCACCAATCGGCCCATACGCAAGGATTCATCATAAATGACTTGTGCCATCTCCTTCTTCTCCTCTGGCGTTTCGGCAATATCATCGATGATAGCTTCACTATACCCTTGCATCATAGCAATAGGTGTCCGCAGCTCATGTGAAACATTGGCGATAAAATCCTTCCGCATCTTATCAAGCCTCCGCTCCTCCGTCATATCGCGAAGGACAGCAACCGCACCCCGTACCGCTTGAGCATCATAAAGAGGATTCATCAGAATGACCCAATCATGACCTTGCACGCTTACTTCCGCAATCTTGGTTGTTTCTGTTTCCTTGACCTCTTGGAATAAACTCAGCAGTTTCTCCGGCACTTGATTGCCAGTTTGCAGCTCTGCCAAGTCCGTTTCATCCATTTGGATATAGCTTAGAAAATCCTCAGCAGGCGGATTGGTGACAAGTATCTCCCCGTCACGGTTAAACGTGATGACCCCATCAGCCATACTGCTCAAGATATTGGATAGATTCTCCTTCTCCTCCTGCAAGGCACTCACATTATGCTTCAGCTGCTTGGCCATTCGGTTAAAGGTTCTCGATAAGTCACCAATTTCATCATTTGATATAATCGGGACCTTCATGTCAAATCTCCCTTTTGAGAGCTCCAACGCACCCTCCTTCAGCCTTCTGAGTGGAGCTGTCACTCGAGTCAGCAGGAAGAAGGCGAAGACTGTTGTCAGAATGATTCCCGCCAAGACGGCTATCAGAATGAATTTCGTCGTGGAAGCACTCGTACTTTCACTTGAATCAACGGATTGAAAGGCATAGATGGCTCCTTCAATATTATTTGTATCCAGCGGAATACCGACAATGGTTGCTTGCGTTACATTGTCCCCTTTCAATACGGATGGCAAGTAGGTCGTTTCCTTCACTTCTTTCTGATCGAACAAAGCGTACTTTAGTTCTTCATCCTTTTGAAAAAGCTGCGCTATCTCATCCTCATCGGCATCCTGTAAGCTCGTATAGACGGTTCCATCCTTTAAGAGAATGACAACGCCGACGCCCTCATCGGTTGTTTCCCAAATAATATCGAGTACGTCTGCGTAATTCTCATGCTCTGTAATAACCGTCTCCACTTGATTAGCTGTCAAAAAGAGTGACTGCTCTGCCTCTTGCATGCTTTGATTGTGAAAGAACTCCAAGAGCAGAACTGTCAGAATGAACAAGACGAAGGAAAAGAGCAGGATAATGGTTAACCATAGCTTGCCAACCACACTTTTCCAAAGCATCAGTCTATCTGCACCTCAAATTTGTACCCGACTCCCCAAACGGTTACAATCATTTTCGCGGCATCCTCAGACACTTTATTTAATTTTTCTCTCAATCTCTTAATATGCGTATCAACGGTTCGCAAATCTCCGAAGAATTCATAATGCCAGACTTCTTTAAGGAGTTGCTCACGTTCAAATACTTTATCTGGTGTTTTCGCCAGGAAGTGGAGAAGCTCGTATTCCTTCGGTGTGAGGGCAACCTCTTTTCCGTCAGCGAGCACACGGTGTGCATCATTATCGATTGTTAAATGATCAAAGACAATAACATCCTTTGTGGAGCCTTCAGCCTGTAAATAAGATGTCTTAGACGCCCTTCTTAAAAGAGCCTTCACTCTTAGCACAACTTCTCTAGGACTGAAAGGCTTAACGATGTAATCATCTGTGCCAGCCTCAAAGCCTTGTACACGATTCACTTCCTCGCCTTTTGCTGTCAGCATGATCACAGGCGTGGCTTTCTTTTCGCGCAATTCCTTGCAGACTTCAATCCCATCCTTGCCAGGCATCATTAAATCGAGCAATATTGCATCGTAATCATTTGACAAGGCTAGTTCTAAAGCATCATCACCATTTGCAGCCTCATCAATCACGTAATCTTCTCGCTCTAAATACATTTTCAACAATCTTCTAATTCGGTCTTCATCATCAACTACAAGCAATCGGATGGTGCTTTCTTCCATCACCCGAACCCCCTTCATGGAAACTATTCCAGTACTTAACAACTTATTAACCTCAAAATTCATTATACCTTGATAATATTAGTTTAGGAATATAAAACTAAAAATTCTAAGAAATAGGAACTAGAACACACCTTAATAAGATGCCTAATCCTTCATTACTATTATCATAACAATTTTTGTGAACTTTTTAAAAATAATGGCTCCCAAATCTATCTTTTCCACACAAAAAGGTCAAATCTGTTACAGATTTGACCTTTTCACCATTTATCTATTTAAGCATAGGAATGAAGACCTGCGATAACTAGGTTAACGACAATGAGATTAAACATGATGATAGCAAAGCCTGCAACGGCCAGCCAGGCTGATTTCTCACCATGCCATCCTCTTGATATACGCAAATGAAGGAACGCCGCATAAAATAACCATGTAATAAGCGCCCATACTTCTTTCGGGTCCCATCCCCAGAATCTTGACCAGGCAATCTGTGCCCAAATCATGGCAAAGATCAAGGCTCCGAGCGTGAAGACGGGGAAGCCAATGACAATGGAACGATAGCCGATTTCATCCAGTAAATTCAGATTGACTGATTTCACCAATGGCTGCAAAGCGGCTCCAATTCGCTTCCTCAATACTAAACGAAGAAGACCATAAAATACAAAGCCGGCTAAAACAGACCAAATGACTGTATTGAATTTCTTTGCATTGATGAATGCCGGCATATCGATGAGCGGTTCCATTCCTTCTCCTGCTGTCAGCTTCGCTTCATGCGGACCGAATAAAGCCGGCATTGTATAGGAGGCCGTTTCCTCTGCACCATCTTTATTCACCCAAGTATAGTCTGCCTTGTAATCTGCTAATGAGAAACCTGTGGTTACAGCGACAAATCCAACAGTTGAGATCAAGAAAAAGAGAATAGCTTCAAGCCAGAACGTTCTCTTTGAAGCCTTCGTCTGGTCAATAAACTTCAATAAATAAATCAACCCTGCTGCAAAGCTGATAGCAAGAATCGCTTCTCCAGCTGCAGCTGTCGTCACATGAATTTGCAGCCAATGGCTCTTTAATGAAGGGACCAGCGGCGAAATATCGCGCGGGAACATGCTTGCATAAGCAATGATTAAAAGAGCAATCGGCATCGTGAAGACACCTAGAATAGAAGCCTTATAAATAAAGTAAATAATAATGAAGGCACCGACCAGCATCATTCCGAAAAATGTCGTAAATTCGAATAAATTACTGACAGGTGCATGTCCTGAGGCCATCCAGCGTGTGATGAAATAACCTACCTGAGCCGCAAACCCAATAATGGTCACCGTTATTCCGGCTTTTGCCCATCCTTTGTAGTTTCGTGTATCTGCCTTCCCTTTTATGGAGCCGGCAAAAATGAACGTTGATACTAAATAAAGTATAAAAGCTGCAAACAATAAATTACTGCTTAGTTCAGCCACTCACTTCTCCCCCTTTAGTTTGACTGGATTCCTCCTCGGTTTGGTCAACCGGAAGCGGTATTGGAGTTCCCTCCAATATCTCATTTATCTCACGCTTAATTCCATACCAGTTCTTGTTCGTATGGGCTGCAACCAAGATTTCTCCATCCTTTTGCTGAAGCCAGATTCTTCGGTGCTGCCAATAGGCCCCCTGTACAACCCCAATCATGAAAATTAAGCCGCCAAGCCCCAAAATCCATAATGTAAGATCCTTCCTGACAGTCAGGTAGGTTGAGTATTGATAATCAATGCCGCTGAATTTAATGGCGTATTCATTCTCACCCATCGGCTCAAGGTTCTGCTGAATACCAATGAAGGCAACCTCAGGCTCCGAATTGCCCGGCGTATACAGGTTAAAGATAAAGGCTGGATTATTCGGATACCTAGACTTTGTGGTCGGCTGATTATTCTCGTCGAATTCAAAATCCGGGAAATAGCTGGCAAGCTGGACTTTATAGCCATTTCCAAGATCATAGGAATCTTTCGGATTCTTTAAATCAACCGTAAATTCCCCAAAGCTTTTCTCTGATGATTTATTGATGAAAGAAAAATTCATAGATGAAAATGATTCTTCATAAGAGGTTTGATAGAGGGCAAATGATTCAAATTTCAACGGATCATTAACAATGATGGGAAAATCCTTCACCTTCTCAAGCTCTGGTTCTTCACCAGGAATCGTTTCGCCGATATGTTTGTAAAGAGTCGCATTCGTCTGATAATTGCTGACAACTGAGCCTGTCCGCTCAAGCGCCGACTCAAACTTGGCGTCTGCTTCCTTATCATACGTTTCAATGATAAACTGATTATTCTTTACATAATACTCCCCATTGGTTCCAGGGACGGCGACGGTCTCCCCTTCAGGAATACGCATGTACTCATTTACATACATGCCTGGTACAAAGCGGAGCATCCCGCCAATCAAGAAGATGATCAAGCCAATATGGTTGACATAGGGACCCCAGCGCGAGAACCGATTCTTCTCAGCTAGAATATTCCCGTTTTCTTCTCTAATTTTGTACCGCTTTGCAGCAAGTCTTTCTTTAATAAGCTCATAGGTTCCGTCAACCATTTTCGTCGATTGGCCGAAAATCCGCTGTCTTCTCATGAACTGTGGATGCCTGGTGACACGCTGATTCTTCAAAGCGCGGTATAAAGGCACAAATCGATCCAAGCTCGCGATAACGAGCGATACCCCGAGCAAGGACACAAGCAGCAAGAACCACCATGAGCTGTATAAGTTATGTAATCCTAATTCATAATAAATCTTCCCGATGGTTCCGTACTCATTCTCATAAAAAGTATTTGCCGGCTCACCGGCTGGAATGAGGGCCTCCTGTGGGAAGATAGTTCCAATGGAGGCGGCAATGAGCGGAAGGATGATTAAGGTGACCCCTACTTTGACAGAAGAGAAGAAGGTCCATACCTTATCAATCACGGTTTTATTATACGTTTGGGAACGCCTTGCGCTGCCCTCGTATTTCATATCCAGTAATTTCTGCTTTTCTTCCTCTGTCTCCTTCTCTAGCACCTTGCCGCATGCTTCACACAGCACCGTTCCATATGGATTGATGTGACCGCATTCACACTTAATTTCTTTCATGAAACATTACCCCTTGTTATGGCTGAATTTGTTCCATCATCTGCTGGATCTTTTCCTCTGTTAAACTGCCAGTCGTGTAATCTACGACTTTTCCATCCTTATCGATTAAATAAGTGGCTGGCAGGGTATTAATCAAATAATTTTGCTGAACAAGATTATTCTTATCAATAACAATTGGAAATGTCAATTTATGTCTGTCTCTGAATTTCTCAACGACAAAATCCGCCTCATTCACATTGACGGCCACTACATGGACGCCTTTATCCTTGAATTGCTCATATTGGCTTTGGATATAGGGCATTTCATATTCACAAGGCTTGCACCATGTTCCCCAGAAATTAAGGAATACACCCTGCCCCTTGTACTCCTCCAGCACATGCTTCGTTCCCTCTAGGTCAGTCAAAGCAAAATTCGGCGCTTCATCACCTTTATCAAGTGACTTTTCCTTGTCCATCGTTAAGCTGGAATAGACGACATACACGACAGCACTAGCCAAAACAGCCAAAATGATCGTTCTCATCCAAAAACGCTTTTGTTTGTTCATACGTGCCTTTCCCCCATTTGTTCCTGTATGTACCCATTAAGCACCGCCTTTGTCCCCGATTGCATAAAAGCAGTGCCCTGGTTTGCTAGACAAATTATCTATTTTTATTTAGTGCCATATTACGGAGCTGTTTCACCTCATGCGGTGTTAACTCGCGGTAATCGCCTGTATTAACCCCATGCAAGGTCAAGAAGCCGTATGCCTCGCGTTTTAGTTTCATGACAGGCATACCAATTGCCTCAAACATCCTTCTGACCTGTCTATTACGGCCTTCATGGATGGTCAGCTCAATGATGGATGTCTGCTTCCTGCGGTCCATGGAAATCATTTTCGCCTTTGCAGGAGCTGTTTTTCCATCCTCAAGCATAACGCCGCGCTCTAATTGGCGCATCGCTTCACGGCTTGGAATCCCCTTTACTTTTGCCACATAGGTTTTTTCAATCTGATATTTCGGATGCATAAGCGCATTGGCGAAATCACCGTCATTCGTTAATAAAAGCAAGCCAGATGTATCATAATCCAGCCTTCCAACCGGATAGATGCGCTTTTCAACAAACGGGAATAAGTCTACGACCGTTTTGCGTCCCTTATCATCTGATACAGCCGAAATGACTCCGCGCGGTTTATAAAGAAGGTAGTAAACCGGCTCTTCCTTCTCAACTGGCACACCGCTGACCTCAATATGGTCATTCGGTCCTACCTTAACACCAAGCTCCCTGACAACCTTTCCATTCACGGTTACTTTCCCTTCCTGAATCAGTTGTTCAGCCTTGCGTCGTGACGCAATCCCGGCTTGGGCTATCACTTTTTGTATTCTTTCCATTCATAATCACCTGTCTAATTTTACTTTTTCTAGATAGTTTACACAAATCATAGGGTTTCTACCTAATTGTTCATTATACTTTGTTTTTCGCGAAAACGATATGTTCATTCATCGATATTATTTCATTCCTAGCTCGGAAACACAAAAAAATCGGCTTAAATCGCCGATTTCTATCATTTATTCCTATTTTTAACATACAAGGAGATAATTTGTCCAATTTTTGAACATTTATTGAAACATGATTGTTGCCAGTATAATGGCTGCTCCGATTCCTACCAGGTCCGCCCATAAGCCAACCTTAAGTGCATCCCCCATTCTTTTGATCCCGACTGCGCCGAAATAAACCGTCAAGACATACAAGGTCGTATCCGTACTTCCTTGAATCGTTGAAGCTACTCTGCCGATGAACGAGTCAGGACCATAGCTAGCAATCAGATCACTCGCCATTCCTAAAGCGGCATTGCCGGAGATAGGCCTGATTAAGGCAAGCGGAACAACCTCTGAAGGCACCCCCAATACATGCAAGGCAGGCTTTATCCAGGAGATGACCGCATCCATCGCACCGGAAGCGCGAAAGATTGAAATAGCCACCATCATTCCAATTAAAAAAGGGATGATTGAGAAGGTGATTTTAACCCCCTCCTTCCCTCCTTCTACAAAGCTTTCATAGGTTGGAACCTTCTTATAGGTGCCATAGGCTAAAATCAATAGAATCATGACAGGAATCATCCATAGCGACAGGGCTGAAATCCATTGCATATCACTCTATCCCCTTTCGCACCCTCTTATAATAATAGAACCGGTCAATGAAGATTGCCGCAATCGTCGCAATGACAGTAGCCAATAAAGTCGGCCCGACAATTTCAGTCGGATTGGCTGAATGATAATGGATGCGAATGCCGATGACAGTCGTCGGGATAAGTGTTAAGCCTGATGTGTTTAAGGCAAGAAAGGTAATCATTGATCGGCTCGCTGAATCCTTGTTCCCATTCAGAATTTTTAATTGTTCCATTGCCTTGATGCCAAGCGGTGTCGCCGCATTCCCGAGACCTAATGTGTTAGCCATTATATTGGAGACGATATAACCCATTGCCGGGTGATTCGCCGGCACATCTGGGAAAAGACGGGAAACAATTGGCTTAAACAATAAGGATAGCTTCTCAAGCAAGCCTGAATGCTCAGCAATCTTCATCATCCCGAGCCAGAAGACAAGAATACTCATCAATCCAAAACAAAGGGTGACAGACTCCTTCGCACTCTTGAATATCGCCTCATTGACCTCTGCAATCGTCCCCGTAAACATAGCATAGACAATTCCTATGATACTGAGACCGACCCATATATAGTTAACCATTCCGATCAGCACCTGCAAAAGTCATAAACACATGCATCCATGTTTCCATGACCGTCTTTTTCTCTTTCTTTAAATAGATGGGCTTCTTATAGAGAACCTCCCCATCCAGTATCAGCTCGGCAACCCCAACCTTTTCAGGCCATTTCTTTTCGTTCCTCCATTTTTTCTTTGGCTTTTGCAGCTTATAAACTACTTTGACCTTTTCCTTCTCCTCATCCGTCAGCGGATAGATCAATGACGACCTCAAATGAGCCTTCTTTTTGTAAAAGCCTTTCTTAACGGCATCAATCGGTCCTTCTGGAAGCACCTCGACAAGTGAATACTGGTCAAAACCTGCCTCGTAAAGGGCGATATGGTCTGCCCAATCAGTTGAATCATCAATCGTAACCGTTATGAGGTCAACTCCGTCCTTTGAAGCAGTCGTGACAAGAGTTCGTTTGGCCTTTTTTGTATAACCAGTCTTTCCTCCTGTACAGTATTTATATTTTTCGGTAAGGAGACGGTTTTTGTTTTTCCACACGCGATCCCACGCTTCATTCGGATTAGGGGCTCTATGTATTTTCGTTCCGGCTATTTTACGGTAATTCTTATTCTTCATCGCATATTGAGTCAGGATAGCCATATCGTAAGCAGTGGAGTAATGATTATTGGAGTCATCCAGGCCATGCGGATTCGTGAAATGACTGTTCTCCATCCCAATCCATTCCGCCTTCTGGTTCATCATGGTGGCAAATCCCTCCACACTTCCTCCCACATATTCTGCAATCGCAATAGCCGCGTCATTTCCAGACCGGAGCATAAGGCCATAAACAAGATCGCTTAGTTTAATCTTCTCCCCGACCTTCAAATAGATGGCAGAGCCCTCTGCCTTCAAGATTGATTCACTCACCGTTACGGTTTTGTCCATCTTCCCTGACTCAATCGCCAGGATAGCCGTCATAATTTTAGTGATGCTCGCAATCCTTCTTTTTGTATGAGCATCCTTCTCATATAGAATCCTGCCGGTACTTTGCTCAATCGTAATCGCACTTTTTGCACCGACCTGCATGCTTTTCATTTCCTTTGCCTGCACCTGGTTCTCTTCACCTAGAATGAAGGTCATACTCAATATGCAGACGAGAAGGCTCAACAGAATCTTCTTCCCCCATGAGGAGGATTGACTGCTATCGGACAGGTTCTTTTTCTTCGACCGCGCTAGATATCTTTTCACCACACTCGTCCTCTCCAACGTTTTAGTACAAGTCTATGCAAAGACCCGACTAAACAGAATCTTTTTTCGATGGTGATGTAAACAACACTCTCCTCTTCCTGTTGGCATTTTTCTACCGCTAAAAATGTACATTTGCTGATTTTTAGCTCCAAATAGCTTGGCTTGGCCATTTTGATATACCGGACTATATAGCAGCTTCATTTTCATAAAGTTTATTTAAGATTTATCTTTTTATAGGTGTTTGAGGGCGTAATGAAAACGTGAAGAGCGAAATAACCAGACTATGGGTGCTGAATTTAATATATGGAAGAACTATTCACCGTAATGCGCAATCAGGACAATCCCATTTAGCGAATAGTAAACACTATGTAAGTTGACAGAAAAATATACGGAATCAAGCAAAATTATACATAAAAAAACTGACCTGAAAGCCTTACTGAACTTTCTACGGTCAGCCTCTATTCCTTACTTCCTATACACCTTCCAGCCGAGCTCCTTCGCCTTCCCAAATCGAGCACTCACATCAAGCCAATCAACGACTTCCCACCATTTGTCTACATATTTTCCCCGTTCCGTCTTGTATTGCAAATAATAGGCATGCTCCCATACATCAATGACAAGCAGCGGGATCGTATCCCATTGGGTCAGAATCATATGACGCTCAGATTGAAGAATTTCAAGGCGATGTGCCCTTGCCGACCAAACAAGCAAAGCCCAGCCGACACCCTCTACCTTCTTAGCTGCTTCAGTGAAGTGCTTTTGAAACATACGAAAGCTGCCAAAATCCCGGTCAATCCATTCCCGCAATTCACCCTCCGGCCCGCCTCCTCCATTTGGCTTCATATTATGCCAAAAGATTGTATGCAAATAATGCCCAGACCCATGAAAGGCCGCCTCCCTTTCCCAATGCTTCAGGAGGTCAAAGTCATTCTGCTCTCTTGCTTCCTTCATCTTGAGCTCCGCTTTATTCAGGCCGTCTACATAGGCTTGGTGATGGACTGAATGATGAAGCTTCATGATTTCGCCGCTTATGACAGGCTCAAGGGCATTATAGGCATAAGGCAAGGGCGGGAGAGCGTGCTGCCCTGGCGGCACATATCCTCCATTTTGGTGAACCTGCTGAATAGCTCGCTCTAAACTATTTGCGAGAGCTTGCAGCTCAGACACGTCCTTATCGGAAGGAAACTGCTCATTCAAAGTAAATAAATAGGCATTCAGCTTCTCAAGGTTTCCTGATAGGGATTGACGGACGTCTTCCCCTCTTTTCGCCGCCCATATTTCCACCCCTGATACCCAACGGGCAATTTCATCCACATATGATTGTATAAGTGTCACCTCCAAAGAATCCTTGCCTCATTGTATTCAAAGGAGGGGATGATTTATGATTTCTTTTGCCTTCCATTAAAAAGAGGCTCAGGGCGCATCCTGAACCTCTAAAGAGCAACTGATTAGGATATTCTTCCTATTCGTTGTTCATCCTTATTTAATTAGATTGGACCATTTTTGTTTTATAGTCCGTTTCATAGTATTCAAGGTCCTCACGCATTTTCTGAACATCTGATTCAAGGGTCTTAATGACATCCTTCAAACTTTCAGGCGCCTCATCCCTAAATTTAATGCAGTTTCGCCCTGTATAAGCAGAGCGGCTGTCCTCAAACCATAAATCGCTCTTTGGTGCGAAATACTCTTCGATGCATTGGTGATAGACTCTGTATAGAACCCTTTCGGCAGCAGCCTTGTTAAACGGCTCATTTTTCAACACGATTTTGCATGCGTCAAGGCTTTCCTCACAGTATACACAAAGCTTTCGGATAGAGGATAATAACCCTCTGTAATAGTCTTCATTCCCACTCTTTTCACTCATCAAACGATCCATGGTAGTATCATTCAAGTAGGCTTCGAGGATTTGTACAGTCTTTCCTAAATATGATGCTACGTCTTCCAACTGGCTTTTCACTAATGTATTGCCCAACCGGAACCCTCCCCTTAATTTTGAAACGTTGCTTCCTGAATATTCTATTACAGATTAGCACAAAAGTCATGTGTTATTTGCCGAATACAGGAAGGTTTCACAAGGTTATCCTCGTAATCCATCATATTCCATCACCTTCAAGAATTCGTTCTACCTCATGAATATCCAGGTCTTCAAAAATATTGAAAAAATCACTCTCTGTGTTTATATACACTTTTTTCATCGACAGGAAACCTTTATTTTTTAATAGATAGAGCAAGGCTAAACAATCCTTCACTGGGTAGCGTGTGAGAAACTCCACTGTTTGCTGTGCGGCACGCTCCATGAGAAGTTCCTCAAAATAACGTACATACAGCACTTGCAGTTCCTTTATACGACCGCCGTCCCTGTATTTCACGACTGAACGACTAAAAAGATCCTCCGGTGAATTGGACTTTTCTTTCGTCAACTCATAGCCGGCACAAGTAATGATTTTCAATATTTCCCCTCCTGATTCTTAATCAAGCTCCTGGAATTTGTGAAAGAATAGATCTGCTTCTTCATCATTAAAACCATCCTCATGATTCTCATCAATCGGCGGCAGATCTTCAATTGACTTCAAGCCGAAATAATCGAGGAATTCGGATGTTGTTCCATATAAATAAGCTCGTCCAGCCCCCTCTGCCCGGCCAACTTCCTTGATAAGCGCTTTAGCTGAAAGTGTATGAATAGGCCGTTCGGATTTCACCCCTCGAATTGCTTCAATCTCAATACGGGTAATGGGCTGCTTATAGGCAATGATGGCCAATGTTTCGAGTGATGCCTGTGATAAGGTGTGGATTGATGGGGATTCAACCAGTTTCTTTAAATAAGGCGCATGTGCCTTTTTCGTCGCCAGCTGATAAACGCCGGCCATCTCCACTAAATAAATACCTCTATCTTCCTGTTCATAAGCGTGCATCAAGTCGGATACGATATCCCGTGCCTCCTCGACAGTTACCTCGAGCACGCTTGCAATCTGCTGCAAGGATAGTCCTTCATCCCCTGCTGCGAATAGTAATGCTTCCAAAATTGATTTCCAATTAACGATTTCCAACGGTCAAATCCCCCTGCTTCCATGCTATGAAAATATCCTCAAAATTATTAGTTTGTTCTACGACGACCTCATTCTGCTTCATCATTTCCAGAATGGCCAGAAAGGTCACGACGAGCTGCTCTTTATTATCATCAGCGAAAAGGCTGCTGAAAAGAACCTTTTTCCTCCTCCTGCGAAGCGTATCACGCAGTTCTCCAATCCGCTTCTCAATAGACACTTCCTGTCTTGTAATTCGTGTCTGCAGCGGTCTTTGCAGCTTCTTGCGTCTCATAAGCTTTTGGAAGGCGCCGAGCATATCATATATATTCACGTCCAAATCAGCCTTCTCAGCTGAAGTCTCAGTTGAATAAGGTGACAGGTCAATCGGGGGCTTCGTAAAGATAAGCGCCCTTTCTGCTTCAAGGTTTTTGAACTCCCCGGCAGCTTCTTTATATTTCTTATATTCCAATAGCTGCATGACAAGCTCATCACGAGGGTCCTCCTCATAGAGGAATTCCTCTTCCTCTTCATCCCACTCATCCTCATGCTTTGGCAGGAGCATCTTGCTTTTAATGGCCAAAAGGGTTGCCGCCATCACGAGATATTCACTCGCCACATCAAGTTCAAGCTCCTTCATCGTATGTATATAAGCTACATACTGCTCAGTTATCTCAGCGACAGGGATATCATATATATCAATCTCCAGCCGGTTTATTAAATGCAATAATAAGTCTAACGGTCCTTCAAAAGCATCAATCTTGATCTTATAGCTCATAATCTTCAGGCTCTCCTACGTAAATAAACTACCTTTAGTATAGTGGAAGTCCGCCTTCTTTCCAATAGCATGTCTAAGGAGAAATTTTTAAAGAGTTGGGCGTTGGCCCAAACACCTATGTGTAAATGTCATACAATGCAATGTACAGAAAAGCTTAAGAGGAGGATTTAATTATGGGAGAAGGCGGAGGTTTTGTAGGAGCAGGAGCTGGCAGCGGATTCGCTTTGATCGTCGTACTATTTATTTTACTTGTTATCGTAGGTGCGGCTTTCTGGTGCTGACACCCTGAATCATAATCATTCAGGCACGACCACTTGATAAGCTGCCGGTATGAAGCCGGCAGTTTTTATTTCTTTTCTTTCGCCTGCATTATTCTGTATAGTGAAGGTAGTATCTGCCAAGACGATTGGAGAGGAAAAGGATGAGGAATTATCCAAACGAATACATACAATATCTGCTCGAATTTCATGGGCGGAGAGATTACTTTGAGTGTCACGAAATTCTCGAGGAATATTGGAAGGAGCATCCGCCGCTTGAGCGTGATTCTGTATGGGTCGGTCTTATTCAGATTGCCGTCGGCCTTTATCACTACCGCAGGGGCAATCATCCAGGAGCTGTTAGAACACTCTCTAAGGCCAGACATATCCTGATGCATCGCCGCGAGGAAACAACCACGCTTGGGCTTGATTTTCCAGCGCTAGATGACCTGCTGGCGAATTACATCCAACGGATTCAAGCCAACACACCTTATGAAAGCCCCATGCTCCCCCTAGCCGACCCAGCACTTGTCTCCATCTGCGAAGTTGAATGCAGAAGCCAAGGATTAACCTGGGGCTGCCAAAGCGACCTTACTGATACCCCATTGATTCACAGACATTCGCACAGAGACCGCACAGACGTGATTGAGGAGAGATTTAAGCAGCTCAAGATCAGACGTAATAAATAGAAGAAGCCCTTGTTTTAAGGGCTTCTTTCTATTTATGAAAGTCTATTAAATTAACAATCCAAGCATTTCGCCAAAAATTGGGCAGTTTCTCTACGCGCATCAAATTCGTAGTCTGGATAAAATCCCTTTACAGTCGTCACCATCTTACGGCCCACTCCTTGACCGCGATGTGATGGATTCACAGAAACATCTGCAAGCACAACAGTATTCCCATGGACTTCTACTCCAATCAGTCCGATGAAGTCTTCATCCTCTTTCCATAGGAATAATTGCTTGCTGTCATCTGTTTCATAATTTTTCATGCTTTGCTGCAATTTTTTTATATCCTTTTCATCCGGCATGAAGGATAATAATCCCATTGCAATTTTTTCAAAGCTTTTTTTGTACCTAATTAGCATAATGATCCCTCATCAAATGAGAATTATAGAAATAAGTTCTTTTTTTGCAATCTTCATAATCATACTCGTTTTCACACAGGAATTCAACTGGGTCACTTTCCACCATCTAAACACCCGCTCCGCAGCACCATCTGACTCCCTACTATACCGAATGAACATCCATCTGTAAACCATCTAGTTTATGATTTTTTGCAAAAGCATCTTTCAAAATCAGAAGCTTTTGAGTATAGTATTTTTAGAGTTAGACGAAATTACGCATGTGAGAGGCAGCTCAATGCGGGGCAAAAAATCGTTTCATTCAGCTCGGTGAACGTCCAATCGGACAAGAAAATGAAACCTTTTTGGTCATCATACGTCTAATTCATACAGGAGGTTATTAAACATGAAAAAATGGATTGCACAAATGTTGTCTGCTCTCTTAATAGCAGGTTTTCTTATTCCAAGTATTACTCTCGCTGACCTGCAGCGCGGTGACATGGTTGTCACTCTTGGGGAGAATTTAACCGCTGAGCAGAAAAAATTATTGCTTGCAGAAATGGATGCACCAAATAATGTAGATATCGTAACCGTGACAAACGAAGAAGAGCATAATTATCTTGATGGCAAAGTAGCCAGCCGCCTAATCGGCACAAAAGCCATCTCCTCTTCATCGATTACGATTGCCAAAAGCGGTTCAGGAATCAATGTCAAAACCAAAAATATTACCTGGGTTACAGATGATATGTACAAAAATGCCTTAGCAACTGCTGGTATCAAGGATGCGGACATTTATGTCACAGCCCCATTTGAAGTATCCGGAACAGCGGCATTAACCGGCTTGATCAAAGCCTATGAAGTATCCACCGATACCAAAATTTCTGAGGAGCAAAAGCAGGCAGCCAATGAGGAAATGGTCGAAACCGCTAAGCTCGGCGATGAAATTGGCACAGAGGAAGCAACAACGCTCGTTGAAACCATTAAAGAAGAGATTGCTGCTAACCCGCCGGCAAATGATGAAGAGCTTCGCACCATCATCATCAAAGCAGCTGACCAAATCAATATCAATTTAACAGATGTCCAGATTCAAAGTTTGATGGACCTATTCAACAAATTGCAGGAATTAGGCATCGACTGGGGTGCCGTGAATGATCAGCTGAATGCTGCCAAAGAAAAAGTAAGCAATTACCTGAAATCTGAAGAAGGCCAATCCTTCCTCGATAAACTGAAGGAAGTATTTGCTTCCCTCATCGATGCAATCAAGTCTCTATTCTCTTAAAACTATCCAAGAGCAGTCCCATGAGGGGGCTGCTCTTTTGTAGTGCTTCTTATTTTGCTGTGCCCTATTTGAGGGATTTTCCATACAAATGACAAAGTTTTTACTGGCAGGCTCTCCAAAATGATTGGTACCTATTCCGTACGCAATTCCCACAGTGGGGCATTCAACAAAAAAAAGACGCCCGCAAGCTTCTTGCAGGACATCTCCTCTCATCCTCTATTTATATAAAGATAGGTCATTACGAATCAAATCATCCAGGCTTTCCCGTCTTACAACAAGCCTCGATTCGCCATTTCCCACAAAGACAACGGCCGGGCGCTGGATTCGGTTGTAATTATTAGCCATGGAGTAGCCGTAGGCACCTGTACAGAAGACAGCCAGCAGATCTCCATGCTGAATATGGGGAAGCGGCAGGTCCCAAATGAGCATATCTCCACTTTCACAGCATTTACCGGCGATAGCCACCTCCTCTTCCACCTTATCGTTCATCCTGTTAGCGAGTCCCGCCTCATATTTGGCCTGATATAGTGCTGGACGGATATTATCACTCATCCCGCCGTCGACGGCCCAATACGTACGAGTATTCGGCACATGCTTTGTTGAACCGATGCTGTAAATAGTCGTTCCTGCATCACCCACAAGAGAACGTCCCGGCTCAATCCAGATTTCTGGCATGTCCATTCGGTACTGATCAAAATCCTGCTTTACCGCTTTTACAATTTCCTCGACATAAGTGGAAACGGGAATCGGTTGATCCTCCTTCGTATAGCGGATACCGAAGCCTCCGCCCAAGTTAAGCACCTTTGGAGTGAAGCTGTAGCGCTCATGCCAGTTATGAATTTGCTCACTCAGCTTTTGTGCAGCTAATATGAAACCAGTTGTTTCAAAAATTTGCGAGCCAATATGGCAATGCAAGCCCAGCACGTCAAAGCAGTCCTTTGATAAAGCAAGCTGCAAGGCTTCTTCAGCCTGGCCATTCCATAAGTCAAATCCGAATTTTGAATCCTCCTGTCCAGTCAGGATATAGTCATGAGTATGCGCCTCAATTCCCGGTGTTACACGCAGGAGAATCGGACATACCTTGCCTTTCTTTTTACACAGCGCTTCAATAAGGGAAAGCTCATAAAAATTATCCGCCACAATACAGCCGACATTCGCATCAATGGCCATTTCCAGCTCTTCGGGACTCTTATTATTCCCATGTAAATGAATCCGCTCCGGTGGGAATTCGGCCTGTATAGCCGTATAGAGTTCTCCGCTTGAGACAACATCCAGTGATAAACCTTCCTCCCTGGCTAATTGGAACATGGCGATAGAGGAGAATGCTTTGCTAGCGTATGCGACCTGAGCCTTTACACCAGATTTCTTGAATGCTTCCTGAAACATTTTGGCCCGGTCTCTAATCAGGGCAACATCATATATATACAATGGCGTGCCATATTGCTCCGCTAAGGTTACTGTGTCCACTCCGCCAATCTCCAAATGGCCAAGCTCATTCACGCGTCCAGTTCCATAATAATGCATCTTCATCTTTCCCTTCTGTGCAGAAAAACGAAACAAATAGACAGCTGTATATGCTGCCTATTTTTTCGAATTGTTTGATAAATCATACTTTACCACACTAGTGCGCCATCTTCCATTAATATTGGCAAGGGTCTATTTCTTCCGATCAAGCGTATGCAAAATTCGCGGCCTTAAATGACTTCCCGGCACCGGTTTTCTGACCACAATCTGCCATAGTGCTTTTGGGGAAAATGGGATAAACGGCCATAAATACGGAGTAGACAGCGTATTTATATGGCTTAAATAAAGGATGAACAGTGTATTACCGATGATAAACCCTGGGACATGAAACGCGCCTGTCAGAATCAAGAGTACATAGCGTACATATTTATTGGCTAGTCCCAGCTCAAGACTCGGTGTTGCAAAGCTTCCAATTGTAGCGATGGAGATATAGAATAATACTTCCGGTACAATCCAGCCGACATCAATCGCAATTTGTCCAATCAACACAGCTGCTATCAAGCCCATGGCCGAGGAGAGCGGTGCAGGTGTGTGTATGGACGCAATGCGCAAGAGCTCAATCCCTATTTCAGCAAAGGCTACCTGCAGCAGAATATGAACATGTATATCCTCATTTGGGCCGATGAACTCCAGTGATTTCGGAAGCAAATGCGGCTCTAGTACAAACAGCAGCCATAAGGGAATGAGAAAGAGAGAAGCAAAGATACCGATAAAGCGAAACCATCTGATAATCGTACCGACAGAAGCTGATTGACGATATTCCTCCGCATGCTGCACATGATGGAAAAAGGTCGTCGGTGCAATCATGATGCTCGGGGAAGTATCAACAAAGATAAGAACATGTCCCTCAAATAGATGATTAGCTCCAACGTCGGCTCTTTCTGTATAGCGAACCAATGGATATGGATTATAATTCTCCTTAACCAAATATTCCTCGACTGTTTTCTCTGCCATCGTCAGCCCATCCGTTTTAATGCTTCCAAGCTCTCGTTTGATGATTTCGACTAAATGAGGATTTGCGATTCCCTCAATATAACCAATCGCAATATCCGTTTTCGACCGCTCTCCGACACGCATGATTTCGAAACGGAGCCGTTCATCTCGGATTCTTCTTCTCGTTAAGGCTGTGTTTACTATTATATTCTCAACATAGCCATCACGCGCGCCCCTTGTGATTCTTTCTGTATCCGGCTCTTGCGGCGTCCTCCCCGGATAACTCCGAACATCGACAATCAACGCTTTCTCGCTTCCATCCACGATGACAGCAATCAAGCCAGAGAGAACCTGATCCACCATTTCATCCATCGTCTGCTTCACTTCAACCGATTGCTGAACAAGCCGGTTCTTCACCAGCTCATATATATCCGCATCCTTAGCCTCGATTTTTTCGAATTCATTGATGCCTAATAAGGTTTCCATAATTTCAATGATGTAAGCTGTATCACATAACCCATTCACATAATAGATTTGAACTGGAACATCTCGAAGGGTGATCTCCCTGACTCCAATATCAAAGCTGACGCCAAGTCCAACATAGTTTTCCATATATTTTTTTACTTTGGCTAAATCCCCTGGTACTTTCATCTTCTTATCTGTCAAGATACCCACTCCGTTCCAAAATCAGTTTTACTGCACTCAAGGTGATTGGGCTCCCAATCTTAATATCATCATACTTTGCCATCTTTCCAATATCGCCGATGCCGACGACAATAGGCGCATCAATGGAGTCGATGCAATAAACCGTATCTCCGTTAATGCGGCCTATATCCATCTCAGGAAGACCAAATTTATCCACACCACGCTCCGTCAGATTGCCTTCACGATCGATGCACACGTCAACCTTCGTCCACTCCGCCTGCCTTGTTTTCGAGGCAACAGCAACAATGCCAAGAAGCTCGATATCGTCATGCTCAGCTACATATTTCATCATCGTCTCGCCAGCTCCTTCCCCAACGAGCCCGCTGTCATCAAACATAACAAGCACTGGGTCATTGGCAGCAGACTTGATGAGTTTTACGAGCTCAGGACCATCCACCTTTGCTGGATTGCCATAAGAGGCAGAGATACAGCGGCCGCCAATCTCTTTTGCCGCATGCTCCACGGCTCGCTTTGCATATTCGTCCCCATCTGTAATCATGATGATTTTTCGTTTCTGTGCCACTTGCGCACCGCCTTTATTCAAGCGTTATTGTGTATAAATAATCCATTGAAATAACGATCCAAGGATTCTTCCCAGCACCAATGCAATTAGTATGTAAACAAGACTGTCCTGCATTCCGATTCTCTTCGCAAGAATTGGAAATACATTCAACACTTCCGTAAGCGCTGCAGCGAGCATTCCATTAAAGATTCCGCTTAATAACCCGAAGCCCGCCAATAATAAAAAGGAAAGGTTCAGCGTGAAATCCCATAAACTAAAAATCGTCCCAATGACGGCACCAAGAATGACAGCCGCCTCATAGAAGTGCACGTATCTGACTGATTTCGTCAATTGAGTCAAGCGTGGAATAACATTCAACACAGTCAAGAAGGCTACATAGCCTGCTCCGACAGATACACCGCCGGAGAATCCGATCAGGATGGCTAAGAGCTTCTCAATCATCATCAAGGAAGGAGGAATACATCTTGTTCTCTCGCATGATTAAATACTGATCGAGTTCTTGCTGATAGTTGAACATTTCCACTTCCATCGGACTTGGTTCATCATTGAATTTCTTCTTGAATATATGGTTAAAGAATAAAACCATACCGAGCCCAAGCCCGAACGAATATGGGATTTGAAAAATGAACGGGTGCTCTGAATGCTCGCCGGTTATCATAAAATACAATCGTTCATGCATCTGCCTCATACTGACATCCTCATGGAAATTCATGATGGCAAACGCCGCTCCGACGAACAGAATCAGCCAAACCACAATGAAACCAATCTTTGATACTTTCTTTTTCTTTCGAACGACTTCAACAATTGTTTGGGAAGGCCCGTACGTGTCCATGGACATGTTCGGGAAATGACGAAATATCGTCTGCAGCACGACGGTTACATCAAGAATGAATACATCCTTATTCTTTGAGAATTCGCCTAACACCAAATTCCCGACCTTCTCAGTTACCTCGTCGGTTCCAATGATATTGGCAATATCCTTCAGCAGGATGGGCTCATTCGGCTTTATCTTCGCCCGATATTTCAGGCGGATATACACACATTCTTCCATGAAAGATTCCATCCCCATTTCTTGGTCCTTGCCATTACTTTTAGTATGGATAGAAAAATCAGGAACATACCAGAAAATCAAAAATGTCACACCGCACAAAAAAACCGCTGGATCAAAGAATCCATGCGGCCGCTCTTTCTTTTATTCAATCATGTATCCATTCGGCTTTTCATCTGCGATAATATCTTCTTCTCAAGCCGCGAAACCTGTACCTGTGAAATGCCCAGCCTCTCCGCTACCTCCGTTTGGGTTTGGTCCTTATAATACCTGAGATAGACGATTAATCTTTCGCGTTCATCAAGCAGGGCAATTGCCTCCTTCAAGGCAATCTTCTCAAACCATTTATTCTCCGAGTGGTCGGCAATTTGATCGAGCAGCGTAATTGGGTCTCCATCATTTTCATACACGGTCTCGTGGATGGATGAAGGAGTCCTGCTCGCTTCCTGCGCCATGATGACTTCCTCTGGAGTCAGCTCAAGATGAGCACTGATTTCCGATATGGTCGGCGTCCTTCCATATACCTTAGACAATTCATCCTTTGCCCTTCGAATCTTATTGGACATCTCCTTTAAGGAACGACTGACCTTGACCGTCCCATCATCACGGATGAAGCGCTGAATTTCTCCGATAATCATTGGAACAGCATAGGTAGAGAACTTAACATTATAGGAAAGATCAAATTTATCCACTGATTTCAGGAGACCAATAGAGCCAATTTGAAATAAATCTTCCGGCTCATAGCCCCGATTGATAAATCTTTGGACAACTGACCATACAAGCCGCATGTTTTTCTGGATGAGTTCGTCTCTTGCCTCTTGGTCACCTTGCTGGCTTTGACGAATAAGTGCTTTTACCTCTTCATCTTTGAGCTGGGCCGTCTTATTAGTCTTTTTGACTTCCACATCCATCGCATTATCTCCTTACTTGATGAAAGCTTTGCTTTTTGATAGATTTTTCATGAGCCTGATGGTTGTTCCTTCGCCCCTGGAGGATTCAATCATGATCTCATCCATGAAATTCTCCATAATGGTAAAGCCCATTCCAGAACGCTCAAGTTCAGGTTTGGTCGTGTAAAGCGGTTGTCTAGCTTCCTCGACATCACGGATGCCGATTCCTTTGTCCTTAATGGACAGCTCTACGGTTTCTTCCTCTAAGTCCATCGAAACAGCAATATAAATAATTCCTTTTGGATCACTTTCGTATCCATGGATAATGGCATTTGTGACGGCCTCTGAAACCACTGTCTTAATCTCGGTCAATTCATCCATCGTCGGATCAAGCTGAGCCACAAAAGAAGCAACCGTGATGCGCGCAAAGGATTCATTCTGGCTTAATGCTGAAAACTCAAGATTCATTGTATTTTTCATCTTGTG
Source organism: Pradoshia sp. (assembly GCF_051873915.1). Classification (NCBI taxonomy): domain Bacteria; kingdom Bacillati; phylum Bacillota; class Bacilli; order Caryophanales; family Bacillaceae; genus Pradoshia; species Pradoshia sp. Next base: position 8,071 of record NZ_JBJEFJ010000173.1, on the reverse strand, counting down.
ATTACCCCCAATCCATGCATGGCCGCTTCTTCAGAAGGCTCAAGCCGGAGTATTTTAAACAGGCCGGACATTTCAAACAAGCGCTCGACAGCAGGTGAGATTGCACATACCACCATCTCTCCTCCATAAGACTGGATTTGTCTATACCTGCCCAAAATAACCCCAAGACCTGAACTATCCATAAACGTCAACTCACCCAAATTCAGAATGATATGCCTGATTCCTTGCGTTTCGATGATTTGTGATGCTTTATTGCGCAAATCCTCCGCTGTATGATGATCAAGCTCACCGGCTAAACGGATGCATAACACATTTTGATTTGTTGCCATATCTACCGTAAGGCTCACTATACTTCTCCCCCTTTTTCAATCGCATAGTGGTGTTTTCGCTATTTAACAGCCCATTTCCTTCCGGAAGACAAAACTAGTGCTAAAACGCATTCATTCGCTTTATTTCTCTTATTCGCGCCCTGCATGTGTAAACATGCCGAAAGAACGCTTATATAGATCAAACCAAGTCGCCCGTTTGACATCTTCTGACGCTATCAGCGGCGTTTCGGATACCACCTTGTCCCCTAAAAGCATTTGGACCTTCCCTAGCTTCTCGCCCTTTGTCACTGGTGCCTGCACATCTTTATTCAAGATAATTTTTGGACGGATATTCAGCTTCTCTTCTCCTTTTTTGCTAAGAAGGGAAACCGGCTCGCTCGTAACTAAGCTGACCTTTTTCTTCTGCCCCTTCTCAAGCGTCAGCATAGCCAGCGGCATATCCTTCTTATAAATTAGCCTTGATTGATACTTTGCAAAGGCATAGTCAAGCATTTGGGTCACCTGAGCGTTCCGCTCCTTCGGGTTGGCTGCCCCAAAGACAACGGCAATGACACGCATATTGTCCTTCTTCGCCGTAGCAGTCAGGCAATATTTCGCCTCATGGGTAAAACCAGTCTTAAGACCATCTACGCCAGGATAGAATTTTACCAGCCGGTTCGTATTCACTAACCAGAACTTCTTGTCTGTGTTCTCACGTAAGTATGACTCATACAGACTCGTAAATTTCGTGATTTCTTCATGCTTTAGAAGTTCCCGTGCCATCACGGACATATCATGGGCCGTTGAATAATGATCCTTTACTGGGAGCCCGGTAGCATTCTGGAATTTGGTATCCTTAAGACCAAGCTCTTTCACCTTCTTATTCATCAACTTCACAAACTCTTCTTCACTGCCTGCTAATTTCTCTGCCATGGCTACCGATGCATCATTACCGGAGCCAATCGCAATTCCACGCAATAATTGCTCCACTGTCATCTCTTCGCCAGGCTCCAAGAAGATTTGCGATCCGCCCATTGATGCAGCATATTCGCTCGTTCGCACCTTCTCGTCCATCGTAATCTGCTTCTTATCCAGCGCCTCCATTATCAAAAGCATGGTCATGATCTTCGTCATGCTCGCCGGGGAAAGCTGTTCATCTTTATTCTTCTCATAAATCACGGAGCCCGTGTTCATTTCAATGAGAATCGCAGACTTGGCATTGGGTGCAAGCTCCGATGTATTTGTTGTTGGTTTCTCTGCGGCCAATGCCGGTCCGGAAACACATAATGTAACTATCCCTATCAATAAAGCTGAAACAAACCGTTTCATGGACAAACCTCCTACTCATGATAAATTCCAGTTTTTCCAAATATTATCCTTTTATACCGGAGCAGAGGGAATTCACATACAGGAATCATCCACCCGACGTGTGATTACATAGTAGATGAAGGAAATTTAGTGTAGATACCTATTCTTTTGAGAGTTCGAATCATTCGTTTTCTTAAGCTCATTTCGGCATAATAATCTATAAGACTGGAAGAACAGAGGAGACTTGTCATGCATTCAGAATTATTAAAAGAGGAAGCTGCCAGGTTCATTTCCAATTGTTATAAAGAGCTTGGGAAAGAGCAGGAGATCGCGAACCGAATAAAGGAGATTAAGAAGGAAATCAATAAAACGGGTACATATGAGCACACTTTTGAAGAGCTTGTCCATGGAGCGAAGATGGCATGGCGGAATAGCAACCGATGCATTGGCAGATTGTTTTGGAACAGCCTGCATGTCTTTGATGCAAGAGATGCCTTAGACGAAGATATTATTGCGGAAGCCCTCTTCCACCATATCCGCTATGCAACCAATGACGGAAGAATATTGCCGACCATTACCATATTTCACCCCCACCGTGTTCGAATCTTTAATCATCAATTAATTCGGTATGCTGGGTATGAGACAGAATACGGTACCATTGGCGATAAACAATCTATTCCCTTCACGAAGTTTTGCGAACAAATCGGCTGGGAGGGCCAGCAAGGACAGTATGATTTATTGCCTTTAGTATTTTCGATAGATGGATACCCTCCCGTGTGGAAACCAATAAAGAAAGAGCTTGTGAAAGAGGTTGAAATCGAACACCCTGAATTCTCACTCCATCACTTGAACATGAAATGGTACAGTGTTCCAATCATTTCCGATATGCGCTTGGAAATCGGCGGAATCAGCTACCATTGTGCACCATTCAACGGCTGGTATATGGGCACCGAGATTGGCGCACGCAATTTGGCGGATGAAGATCGGTATCATTTTCTGCCTGCAGTAGCAGAATTAATCGGTTTAGATACTTCGATGAACCGATATTTATGGAAGGATAAAGCACTCGTAGAACTGAATATTGCCGTCTTGCATTCTTTCAGGAAAGAAGGTGTTACCATCGTCGACCATCATACGGCCGCCGAACAATTTAAACGATTTGAACAACAGGAAGCAAAGAATGCTCGCAGAGTGACTGGAGATTGGACATGGCTCATTCCGCCATTATCCCCTGCTGCGACACATATTTTCCATCAATCCTATTCGGATGAGATTCAGACACCTAATTATTTTCATCAAGAAGCCCCCTATGAAAAATGGCTTATTGAGGGAATTCATAAATCAGGTGCAGCGAAATCATAAGGAGTCATAGCAAAAGGTCCATCCAATCCGTTTAAATACAAAAAAAGGCGCCTGCCATTAATCCTATTTAGGATTTAGCAGACGCCTTGCTTTTTTAGATTTCCATCTCGGCAACAATTCTCTTCACGAAGGAAAGGAAGGTTGCTTTAACTTTTTCAGTTGTTTCAATAACTTCATCATGAGATAAAGGCTGGTCAAGAATACCAGCTGCCATGTTTGTGATGCAGGAAATACCCAGCACCTTCATGCCGCCATGCGCTGCCACAATTACCTCAGGAACTGTGGACATTCCAACAGCGTCCCCGCCTAGGATACGCGCCATGCGAACTTCTGCAGGCGTTTCATAAGTCGGGCCAGTGAAGCCGATATAGACACCTTTTTTCACGTCAATCTGTTCTTTCTTCGCAATATCCTCCGCTAATGCCACAAGCTCTTTTGTGTAAGCACTGGACATATCCGGGAAGCGCGGTCCGAATTCTTTTTCGTTCGGCCCAATCAGCGGGTGTGCACCCATATAATTGATGTGGTCCGCGATAATCATCAAATCGCCCGGCTTGAAGCTTTCGTTTACTCCGCCTGCTGCATTTGTAACAAGGATATGGGACATCCCCATTGCCTTCATGACACGAACCGGGAAGGTTACTTCCTGCATTGTGTAGCCTTCATAATAGTGGAATCTTCCTTGCATCGCCGCAACAGTCTTTCCGCCAAGTGTTCCGATGACAAGCTGGCCTTTATGACCTTCTACCGTGGATACAGGGAAATGTGGAATTTCATTATAAGGAATGGCTACTGGATTTTCGATTTCATCCGCAAGGATTCCTAGTCCAGACCCGAGAATTAAGCCTAATTCCGGCTTTTGCCCGGATTTCTCCAGAATATAAGATGCAGCTTCATTTACCTTTTTTAACATCATCGTCTCTCCTCTAAATTAATTCAGCTCTTTCAGGAAGCTTGTTCCATGCTCAGGCATTTTCACGCCGAAGTTCTCCGCAACCGTTGCACCGATATCGGCAAATGTCATACGAAGCGGAAGTTCTTTGCCTTCCTTGAATTGTTTGGAGTATACCAAGAGCGGTACATACTCTCTCGTGTGGTCTGTACCGGCATGAACTGGGTCATTTCCATGGTCTGCCGTGATGATTAATAAATCGTCATCGCGAAGTTTATCAAGCACTTCCTGCAGGCGGACATCGTACTCTTCCAGTGCTTTACCATAGCCTTCCGGATCGCGTCTGTGACCGAACAGGGCATCGAAATCGACAAGATTCAAGAAGCTTAAGCCTGTGAATTCCATATCAAGCGTCTGCACCTGCTTATCCATTCCGTCCATGTTTGAAGTTGTGCGAAGCGCCTTTGTTACACCTTCCCCATCGTAAATATCAGCGATTTTCCCAATAGAGATGACATCAAAGCCTGCATCCTTCAATTCATTCATAACTGTACGGCCAAATGGTTTCAGCGCATAGTCATGACGGTTAGGTGTACGTTTGAAGTCGCCTGGTTCGCCAACGAATGGACGGGCGATGACACGTCCTACCATGTATTCATCTCGAAGAGTAATCTCTCTTGCGATTTCACAAATTCGGTATAATTCATCAAGCGGCACAATGTCTTCATGCGCAGCAATCTGTAGAACGGAATCAGCAGAAGTGTACACAATCAATGCGCCTGTCTTCACATGCTCTTCCCCAAGCTCAACGAGAATTTCAGTTCCGCTCGCCGGTTTGTTTCCGATAATCTTGCGTCCGCTCTTCTCTTCAAGCTCTTGAATCAATTCAGGCGGGAATCCATCCGGAAATACACGGAAAGGCGTATCAATGCGAAGGCCCATGATCTCCCAGTGACCTGTCATCGTATCTTTTCCATTTGATGCTTCCTGCATTTTTGTATAATAAGCCATTGGCTTTTCAGCTTTTTCAATGCCCTTGATTTCACGAATATTGGAGAGGCCCAATTTCCCCATCACAGGCATATGTAATCCATTCATTCTTTCCGCAATATGACCCAGCGTATCCGCACCTTTATCGCCGAATCTTTCAGCATCCGGTGCTTCGCCAATGCCAACGGAATCCATTACTGTTAAAAACACACGTTTAAACTGCATCGTAATACCTCCAGCTTGCATAATTTCTTCTATTTATAGTTAGGTTACCCCATCTTTCGAGCCATAACCTTCTGTCACCATTTTTTCAATAAGGAACAACGAGGTGTCAGAGGTCTGACATCTTTATTCTACATCAAGTGTCAAGCGTTGCCAATTTAATATTCTGTGTCTATTTCCCATCCATCATTTCTCTCTAAAATAGCCGTTATCTTTACTAAGGAAGGAACTTCCGGCTGATTCCTCGAATCTTTTTCTCCCGCATACACATCCTCCCCATTTCCCCTGTCTGCAGCTCTTTAAAGGGAAAAGAGCTATTTAGCCAACCAAAAAATAAAGCCTGATGCAAGTGCTGCCATCAGACCTTGAAACCTCATCATTTTCTTACGCTCTTGGATGAAATTTGCTGTATACATCCTTCAAACGGACATTTGTGACATGTGTATAAATCTGAGTAGTGGAAATATCAGCGTGTCCCAGCATTTCCTGAACAGCACGGAGATCGGCTCCGTTCATCAGCAAATGGGTCGCAAAGGAATGCCTGAGGGTATGCGGCGTAAGCGGTTTTTGAATATTCGCCGCTTCAGCAAGCCGCTTGATGATCTTCCATAATCCCTGACGCGTGAGACGGCCGCCATGATGGTTTAAGAACAAAGCGTCCGTTTTCTCCTTCTTGTTCATCAGCTCGGGCCGGCCTTCAACTAGGTACATATGTATAGCCTTAAGCGCCAATTGGCCAACAGGAATAATTCGTTCCTTATTCCCTTTCCCAATGCAGCGGACAAAGCCCATTTCCATATGGACATTATCAATATTTAAATCTATCAATTCACTCACCCGCATGCCGGTTGCATAAAGAAGCTCAAGAATGGCCTTATCCCGCTTGCCGAATGCATCATTTGTGTCCGGCGCATCAAGCAGTGCCTCCGTTTCCTCAGGACTCAGCACCTTTGGCAGAGACTTCTGCATCTGCGGACTTTCAATATGAACAGATGGGTCTGTCTCAGCCACATGCTCCCGCAGAAGGAACTGATGAAAGGAACGAATCGATGCCGTATGGCGTGCGAGCGTCTTCGGCGATTTGCCGTCATCCTTCAGCTTAGATAGGAACTGAACAATATGTACGCGTGAAACCTCATTCCAATCAGGTATCCCTTGCTTCTTCAGGAATTTACGGTAAGAATCCAAATCACGCTTATAGGACAGTAATGTATTTTTGGCCAGCCCTTTTTCAATCGTTAAGTAATGCATGAAATCCTGCAATTGATCTTCCATCTTCCATTACTCCCCGTTCAAATAAAATAGAAAGAGCCTGTCTTTCCATCCGGTTTCGCCTGTATCGTGAACCGATTGGAAAACCTTTACGGCAGCTCCTTTTGGCTCTTCATAACGATGATAGCCTTCGTATTCCTCATTAAACCAAACGATGGCAAAGTAGAACAAAAGTGTGAAACCAACAAACATAATGAACACCTTGCCTGTTTGCCAAATGAACCCAAACAGCTTCTTCATAATCTCCTCCGGCCTTTTTTATCAATTTATGCCAGAGAAGACAAGTTTTATACATATTCAGGCCGATTAAAAGGATAAAACCTTTCCAGGTAAGCGGAAAGGCTCATTAAACATGTGATTTAGAGGACTCAGATTCCTCTTCCCCTTTTGCCTTCTTCTCAAGACAGCGATGGCAAATACCATGAAAGGTAAGACGGTGGTCCTTAATTTGAAAATGGTATTTCTCTTCAACAACCGCTTCAACATCCCCAAGTAGATCCTCGAGAATCTCGTCAACGGCTCCACATTCTATACATACAAGATGGTGATGGAAATGGGCTGCCCCTTCCTTACGCAGGTCATAACGGGAAACGCCATCACCGAAATTTATCTTATCCACGATTTTCAATTCAGTTAATAATTCAAGTGTTCTATATACAGTTGCCAAGCCAATCTCAGGAGCCTTCTCTTTTACGAGCAGATAAACATCCTCTGCACTTAAATGATCCTCTTCATTCTCGAGCAAGACTCTGACTGTGGCCTCTCGCTGCGGCGTCAGCTTGTAACTTGAAGAATGCAATTGCTTCTTTATTCTATCTATCCTTGATTCCAATCTATTTCCTCCTCGCCGCTTTAAGTCCCCGTGCGGAAACCTGTAAAAAAATTTTGGTAAAGCACATAAAGCGAGCTTTCAGTCCTTCTTATAGTATAACAAAAATACTGGTTGATTAAAATATAATAATTATAAACAATAAACAATAATTAGTCTAATTTTATAATCATTCTCAATTAAATCCATCTATCACAAGCTTCATGAATCCAGGTGACAGGAATGCTTCAATCAATCCCGCCACAATCACTCCGCCCATGACAACAGCCAAAAAGAAGGTATACTGCATAAGCAGCGGCTTTATTGGCTCCCGTCCCGTCTTAAAGAACTGTCTTCTGATCATTTTGATACAAATAATCACCGCACAGGAAGCAAGCAAGATGGTCGATGGAACGAGAATTATATTCTGAGGCAAAACAGAGACAGCCGCAAGTAAAAAGCCGTGCCAACCTGCCTGATTGACAAGAAACCCGACAGTAAACCCGATAACAATCCCCTTAACGAACAGTAAAATGAGAATAATTGGCAGACCGATAATGGAGATTCCAAGAATCCACATGAGGATAAAATACTTTGCATTCTCCTTCACACTGTAGAAGAACATTTCACCGGAAGCGGATACCTTGCCTTGCTTAAGCTCCCCAAAAAACTGTGACAAATAGTAAAAGAGGTCCTCTTTCTGAATGAGTGACAGGCTGTTCACAATAACTGCTCCAAACACAATCCCCATCATAAATAGCACCGTCACAAAGATAAAGATAGACCGATAATCTTTTAATGTAATGAATACCGCTCTCCGGTAATAGCTCTTCTTCACGTAGACCCAGCTCCCTTTCGCTCGATTACTAGATTCTATGTTTTTAGAAGGCTATGTATTCTAGTAAATTT